>JARLGN010000196.1 GCA_031292775.1 Acidobacteriota bacterium
ATCGCCGCGCTCTTTCTCGTCAATTGGCTGAAGCATGACAAGCTTCGCGTGCGGGTGTAGCCCTTCTCTCAACCTGCTCGCGCGTCATGCCCATGGATTAATCTCATGAGTCATTGTTTGTTTTCTGGTTCGGTGCTAGCATACGCGGCAATTTCACCGGAGTCATATTTGTGGAAGAAATGTTGGCATTCTTCGGCGTATTGATCGGACTGGGCCTCGTTGGCCTGTTCATCATTCTTCCGATTGTGGCTATCGTGCGAGCCCGTCGGGCCGCGCGCTTGGCCCAACAGAGTCAGGACAACTGGCAAAGGATCACCCAGCGCGTCCACGCTCTTGAGACGCAACTCCAAGAAGTCGAAGGCCGGTCCAAGAAGCAGACCACCGCGCTGGAGATGGCGCTACAGCAACTGCGGGAATTATCGACGGCTCACAGGGGCCCGATGCCCGCAGCGCCAACTCCCCCTGAGCCACCCACACCGCCAGCAGTAGCAGTTGGTGTGGAAGCACCAGAACTTCCCCGCCCTGCCGCCACACTGGTACCGTCGGCACCGGCTCTCACTGTGCCGCCTGCGGTGGGCATTGCGCAAACACCGGCATCACCCTCAATCACACCATCTCCCACGGTGCCGTCACCAACTGAGCCTCCTGCACCCGCCGCAGATCAACCCGGGCCGCCCATTCCGCCACCCCACATTGAACTGCTGGGCGCGAAAAAGCCTTCTGCCAGCGAAACCGCCAAGCGCGTGCTGAATATGGAAGAAGTCCTCGGCACCGACTGGCTCAACAAGCTGGGCATGTTCGGCATCGTGATCGGCGCAGCGCTGCTTCTTGCTTATGAAATGCAGACGTGGGGCCCAAGGGGAAGGGTGCTGTTGGGCTTCGCTGTAAGTGCCGCATTCCTTGGCGCGGGCTTCTTCTTTGAGCGGCGGGAGCGGTGGCGAATCCTGGCTCGCGCTGCCATGGGTGGTGGTTGGGCGCTGCTATATTTCACCACTTATGCGATGAATCACATCGGAGCCGCTCGGGTCTTGGAATCTGAATCATGTGATTTTGTTTTATTGCTAATCGTGGCCGCAGTGATGGTGGCTCACACCTTGCGCTACAACTCCCGTGTGGTCACCGGGCTTGCTTTCCTGCTGGCTTTTTCCACCATCAACATCAGCCACGCCGGCCCCACCAGCCTTATTGCAACCGCCATACTGGCTGTAGCTTTAGCGGTGATCGTAGTCAAGAGGAGATGGTTTGATCTGGAAGTATTAGCAATCGCGGCCATTTTCGTGAATCACTATTTCTGGCTGCGGCCCATCATTGAACCGATGGGGGCACATCGTCATCACTTCCCGGAGTTCATTCCCAGCGCCGCGTTGTTGATCTTCTACTGGTTGGTGTTTCGTGTTTCCTATCTGTTGCGCCGCGAGGTAAGCGAGGAGGAGGAGAAGGTTTCCACTTTCGCCGCGCTGCTCAATTCTTCCCTGCTTCTCGGGGTGATGAAGTACCAATCCGTGCATCCGGAATGGGCTTTCTACGCCCTTTTGGCGCTGGGCGCGGTGGAATTCACGCTCGGGCAATTGCCCATCACCCGGCGCCGGCGCGCGGCGTTCGTAGTCCTCAGCGTAATCGGCGCGACCTTCATGGTGGTGGCGATTCCGTTCAGATATTCAGGCGAGAGGTTGCCCCTTTTGTGGCTGGCGGAAGCGGAAGCGTTATTCCTGGCCGGTGTGTTCACGCGAGAGATTCTTTTCCGCTGGCTGGGCATCGCGGTCGAATTGTTGGTGGCCGGTCACATGTTTTTCGTCGACACCCGCCATCTCTTCGACCTGCGTGAGGCGAAAGCGACAGACTTCAGCGATCCCCGCCGGGCGGTGGTTTTTGCCGTTGCCGCCCTGGTACTCTTCGCCAATGCCCATTGGGTCCCCCGCCGGTGGCCGGATCTCCTCAAGACCGAACTTGAAAGGAAGTATTACCGCTTGCAGTCTTACCTGGGCGGGATCCTGATGCTGGCGGCAATCTGGGCGGTGTGCACGGAGCCCTGGTTAGCGGTGGGGTTTGCTGCCGCTGCGCTTCTCCTGGCGGTGGTGGGCGCCCGCTGGAGAATCGAGGAACTCTCGGTTTTGGCCAACAGCTTCGCCTTGCTCGGATTTTTGCGCGTGGTCTTTGCCAATTTTGCCGTGGTCGAAGTTTCGTATTTCAACGCCTCGGCCGTCATTTCCATCTCCCTGGCCGCAACCCTTTTGTACATCGCCTCGCGTTGGATCGGCTTTCCCTCACTGGTCCGCACTTACCGGATACCCGAGGCTTACACCTGGGTGGCGACGTTCGTGGTGGCGCTGCTGGCGTGGTATCAGCTTTGGCCGGCGAGCGTGGCGCTGGGCTGGGCACTTATCGGTCTGGTTCTGTTCCAGTTGGGCTTCCAGCGCCGCTCAGCATCATTGCGCCTGCAAAGCTATCTCCTGTTAATGGCGAGTTTCTTCCGGATCTTCTTTGTCAATTTCAATGCGGAGGAGACCGCCGGGCTGCTGAGCCCGCGCTTGTACACAGCTCTGCCCCTTGCCCTTCTGTTCTATTTCGTTTATGGGCGGCTTGAACGCAACCCAGAAGAGTTTCTGGCCGCGGACTCGCGCTTCAGGGCGGCTGATGTCCACTGCTACCTGGGCACGATTACCGTTGCTGCCGCCATGCGATTTGAGTTGAACCCTGACTGGATTGCCGCCGCGTGGTCGGGCGTGGTCTTATTGTTTGTGTTTATTGCCTGGCGATATGGCCGGCGGATTTTCCTGGCCCAGGCTCTGCTGCTGGGAGCCACAGTTTTCTTCCGCACGCTTCTTCACAATTTCTATCAGCGCAGCTATTTTCCCCCTCCTTCCGCATGGTCAGGTGGGTGGATGACGGTGGGGACATCCATCCTGCTGCTGTTTCTTACGCTTCTCGTCGCTCGCCGGCTCAAGCAGCCAACCCCAGAAGCCACGTTGGCGGAGGAAGGCAGGTGGAAGAGAGCCCTGGCCAGCCTCAGTCGGAATCCCGCACAGGTATTCTTTTTTGCGGCGTTCATCCTGCTCGCCGGCATGCTGTACATGGAGTTGCGTACCCACGGCATGGCCACAGTGGGCTGGGCTGCGGAGGCCGTCTGTGTGTTCCTGTTTGCTCTGGCAGTTAAAGAGCGGAGCTACCGTCTGAGCGCGCTCACGCTGCTTTTGATTTGCGTCGCCAAGATTGTGTGCGTGGACGTCTGGGGCTTAAAACCACTCGACCGTGATTTGACGATCCTGTTACTGAGCGTGGCCCTATTCGCAGTCTCGGTCCTCTACACACGGTACAAGGAAGTTCTACGAGCGTACTTATGAAACAATGGAGCGTCTTCGCACTCACATTCCTGCTCCTCACCGCCGTGCTGGTCACAAGCCAGAAGCAGAAGATCGCCGCGCCGGTAGGCCCCGAAGCGGTGCTCTCATTGATTGCGGATTCGGAGGACGAACTCACGCGGCTTCCCGCCACCTTTATTCGCGTGTCAGACGTGGAGGAAATCAGGATTGGCAACCAACTGGCCAGGGAATACAGCAGCGGGGGCGTATTTGGTAAAGAGGTCCCAACAACACGGGCCGTCCAGGCTTACGTCAATAGAGTGGGGGCACGTGTGGCCGTGGGCGCTCATCGGAAGCTTCCCTACCAATTTCACTACGTTTCCGATCCCGACTTCATCAACGCTTTTGCTTTGCCCGGTGGGCACATCTTCATCGGCGGCGGATTGATGGCGTTGATGGATAGTGAAGACGAGTTAGCAAGCGTGCTTGCCCATGAGGTCGAACACATTGACCGATACCATTGCGCGGATCGGGTCCAGACGCAAGCGGCCTTACAGAAGGTGCCGCTTGGCGCTCTGGTGGCCATTCCGGTGGAAGTATTTGAAGCCGGCTATAGCAAGACGCAGGAGCTTGAGGCCGACCGCGAAGGCACTCAGCTTGCCGTGAAGGCGCGCTATTCTCCGCTCGGCGCGGTTCGGATGTTCCAGACCTTTGACCGCCTCTTTCACGAAAGGACGAGCAGGGCGCAATCACCCCAGGAAGAACTCTCAACCCTCGCCATAGGAACTCTGGAAGGCTACTTCCGCTCGCACCCGCCGGCATCCGAGCGCATCGCGCAAATTCAATTGATGATCTCGGACAACCATTGGGAAAGCCTGACGTCCGAGCAACCCCTTGAAGTGGCTTACGTGTATTTGACGCAGCGCGCAGGCCGGGCCCTGACCGCCAAAAACTATGCGGCGGCGGAAAACGCGGCAACACGCTCCCTGGCCTTGCACGCTGACCAAACCAATGCCCTCACCATTCTCGCCGAAGCGCAATTTGGCTTGATGGAATTCCCCGCCGCCCTGGCCAGCTACCGCCAACTCCTGAAGGAATCCCCCCCGGATGCGGCCGCCGTGGGAGAGTTTGCCAACAGCATTGCCACCAATGCGCTTAACGTGGAACAATTCGCAGTGGCGGCAAAATTTGCGTCCGGCTCGCTCGATTTGCAACCTGACAATGCGCCTGCGCTTATCGTCCTGGCGGATGCGCAGATGGCGCTCGGGGATTACGCGGCGGCCGGCTCGACGCATCAACGGTTGATAAACCTTTATCCCGTCGATGCGGAGCGCGTCATCACCTACACCGCTTGGACCGCTCGGCGAGCGTCGGCTGCCCATCGCTACCAGCAAACTCTGGGCGTATCGGCCTTCTGGCTGACCCTCCGGCCCAACGAAAGGGAGGCCCTTACCATCGAAGCCAGCGCGGAACTGGCGTTGGGAGACTTTTCCGCTGCTGCCAAAACCTACCGAAAGCTCCTCGACCTGACGCCCAGGAACGCTCCGGTGGATATGCTGCTGGTGTGGAATTACGCTGATGCGCTAAGCGCTGCGAAGGCGGGGCAGGAAGCGGCGAATGATTTCCACGGCTTCATGTTGGCTGACCGGACGGTGTCAAATACGACGATCGAGAACCAGATCAAGATCGAATATGCGGGGCTGGCGCTGATGGCGGGCGACTCAGCATTGGCGCGCGACCTGGTGGACGAGCCAAGGGGAATTCGTGGCAGTTGGATTCCTCCCGAAATCATGGCCCGGCTGGGATGGTGGCACTACCGGGCCGGGAAATACCCCGAAGCAGCAGGATTGCTGCAACACCTGGCGCAGGAAAGGCCCGGAAATTCGGGCATACAAAATGACCTGGCTTGGGTTGAGTTGGAACAAAACGAAGGAGCCGCCGCCATTCAGCAATTCAGCATGGCAGAAAGGCGGCAGGAAATTGTTTTCGCACAGTGGAACACCCCGCAAATGGGCCTTGCTATCGCTTTGTGGAGGTCGCACCGCGTCGACGAAGCTATGAAGAATTATGAGTTGGCATCGAATGCGGAACCGCGATGGACAAACCCGCTCCAGGTTCAAACGTTCTTCTCCCGGCAAGTTGCCCAAAACGTCGCTGAAATGCAAGCCGAGCAAGCCAAGCGTCTCGAAGCGCAAAAGCGGAAAGGCTTGGCCAAACGGTAGATTCTGGTGCCGCGCGGATATTATGTCGGGCCGTGCCAGGAACCGATGTCCCAAAGCGCGCCTTGACGGACCGTGTCCCACCTATTTTGCTTTAGGGTAAGTAAGCCCCTACGCCCCCGGAAGCGAAAACAGATAATCGACGATGGCCTGCATATCCGCTGGGGAAAACTGTGATGGCGGCATGATGCTACCGGACGACATGGCGGCGGGGTCGGCGAAATGTTTTTCCACCCATTGTTGATCGCGGCGTTGGGCAAGCCCGTTCAGCGGGGGACCAAGCTTTGCCCCGACGCCATTGACCATGTGACAATTCCCGCACGCCTGCGCCTCGTAGATTTGGGCTCCGCGCACGACGTTATCCGGCACGGCAGCCACGTCGCTGGCATTATCGGGAGTCAGCTTCAGCAGGAAAGACGCCAGCGCATCGAGTTTCGCGTCACTGAGAAGTATGGGCGGCATGTTGGTTCCGGGCACAACCTGGTTGGGATTCTTAAAGTGCTTGATCATCCACGCGGCATTTTTGTGCTCACGAGCAGTGGCCAGGTTGGGGCCAGCCTTGGGTGGGCCAACATCCAGATTGTGGCAAGCTAGGCACTTTTCCTGGCGGAAGTATCCCAATCCAGCAAGTTCCTGAGGGGAAAACTGATTCAAGCCGGCAGCTTGAGGTGGATTGTTTGCTTGTTCCTGTGCGGCCGGCGTGGACCGGATGGCACCGAGCGTCAGCGCTCCCCAGGCGATGGCGGCAAACGCAAACACTCCCACGGCGGTGGTGCGCTGCGTGAGCTTTACCAGCTTCCCCCGATCCATAAAGGGGGTCAGGAAAAGTGCCAGCACGCCCAGCGTGGGTAAAAGAACCGTGCCTACAGGCTCCAGTGAACCCTTGAAGAACTTCAGCGTTTGAAAGAGAAAGAGGAAATACCAGTCGGGACGGGGGATGTAAGTGAGGTCGGTAGGATCGGCCAATCGATCGAGCGGTATCGCCACGAACAGGGCCATCAGATAGAGGGTGACAAACGCAGCGAAAACCGCGACGACATCCTTGAGCATCTGCTCTGGAAAGAATTTCTTATTTGGACTTGCGTCACCCGGAGTGGGCGCCACACCGTGCTTTCGTACCAGATAAATATGGAAGACGATCAGTAGCGTGGTAAGTTGCGGAAGGATGAGCACGTGCAGCCCGTAAAATCGCGCGAACGTGACCACGCCAACGCTGCCGTCGTTGGTTCCGAGAAAGCGCTTGAGATACGATCCCAGGAGCGGAACCTGGCTGGCGATTTGGGTGGTGACGACGGTCCCCCAATAAGCGCGGTTGTCCCATGGCAAAAGATATCCTGTCAAGCCGTAAGCCAGCGTGATCAGGAGCAACACCACGCCCACCATCCACGTGGCCTCACGGGGTTTCTTGTAAGCCCCGAACAGGAACACCTGTGTCATGTGGAGCACCACAACCACAATCATCATGCTGGCGCCCCAGTGGTGCAGGCCGTGGATCAACCGGCCTCCCGTAACTTCCATGATGATGTATTTCAGGCTGTTGTAAGCGTCGCCGGGAGTGGCGGCGTAATTGAAGGCAAGCAGGATGCCGGTAAAGGCCTGGACCATGAACAAGAAAACGGCCACGCTGCCGAAGACCTGGTGCCAACCGCTGGAACCGGGGATGTCCTCGTAAAGGAAGTTGCGAATGGCCGTTTCCAAGCCGGTGCGGTGGTCGAACCAATCAAGAACCCTACGCTTGAATTCCCTCATGATGTTGTCTCACCGCCTTGGTGCACCGGTCCCAACCACAAGCGGGCATTCTCCACCTTGGTTTCATAGCGGTCCAGGGGACGAGGCGCAGGGCCCGACAATACGGTTCCGTCCAGGGCAAATTCCGATGCGTGGCAGGGACAAACAAAGTCCGCCTTGTTCGCGTCCCAGTGATACGCACAGCCCAGATGCGTGCAGGCGGGAGCGAATGCCATCACTTTGCCTTCAGCAGTTTTCACCACCCAGGCTGTACCTTTTTCGCTGTAGATTTTCCATCCGTCCGCGTGAAGCCGGCGGAAAGTCATCTCCTGCGGCGTCCCGGGTTGAAGCTGGCTAAGGTCGCCGGCTTCCACCCAGGATTGTTGCTTGCGTGATTTGGGGGGGAGAAACAGGTAGAGTGCCGCGGGAATCGCCAGGGCCGCGCCAATCAACGCTCCCAAACCGTAAATGACGGCATAGCCAAAACCCCGCCGGCTTGGCATTTGATCCCCCGGGGTGGATTCGCTGATCTTCTCCATGCCTCGTTCCTTTCACATTTTTGGCGGGGCAAGCTTCCAGCCTGCTTGTCTCGCACTGGCGAATGTAATCTTGGAAAAAGGGGAGGTCTTCGACCGTGTCGAGGACCCCAAGCACATTCAAGAGCGTAGCATAACAAAAGTAAATTTGTGGATAGAAGGGTGTCAATTTTCGGAAAAAGTTTGGTCTCAGGATGACACGCCTGTGAGAAGTTTCCCAGGTAGCCCGCTGCTGTAAAGTTCCAACTCCGGATATTTTCCACGATGCAATCCCGCCCGCGGTTAAAGACACAACCCCCGCCAAGCCAAAT
>JARLGN010000197.1 GCA_031292775.1 Acidobacteriota bacterium
GCGGGCGGACGATTCAACCCCCAGCCGCGAACCGATCAATGTGCGTGAATTTGGCGCCACGGGTGACGGCAAGACTGACGACACCAAGGCCATCCAACGAGCTCTTGACGCTGCGGGCGAAACAAAGGGGGCGGTGTTTGTGCCGGCCGGCGTGTACCTTTGCGCGGATCTCCAGATGCGGTCCAACACCGCGATCTTTGGGGTCCCGACGTGGAATTACAGCGGGCCGGGCGGAACCGTTTTGCGCCTCGCAAATAACGCTGCCCGGTGCCTGCTGAATATCGTCGGGGCGGCGGGAGCCACCATTGATGGGCTGGCATTCGATGGCGCGGGCCTGGGAAACGGGGTTCACGGAATCTTTCTCGACAAGCCGGACTACGGGAAGCACGAAGACGCCTTCCGCATTGAGCGCTGCCAGGTGGCGCGATTCACCGGCGACGGCGCAAACCTTGCGCATGCGTGGTGCTTTTCCGTCCGGCACTCCATGCTGGCCTATAACCAGGGCGACGGCCTGCTCCTGCGGGGTTGGGATGGATTCCTGAGTGACAACTGGTTCTCCGGAAACCATCGCGCGGGCTTTGCGGCGCGCGACGAAAATGCCTCCGTAACCTTCACCGCCAATCGCGTGGAGTGGAATGGGGAAGAAAATATGTTAATCACCGGTGGCGACGGTTACCAGATTACCGGCAATTTCTTTGACCGCGCGGGCACCTGTGGAATCGCCCTGCGCGCAGGCCGCCGGCGTTGCCTTCAGATGACCATAACGGGCAACTTCCTTAAGCGGAGCGGCAAGCGCGCGGCTGCCGACAGCTACGATTCAGCACATATTCTGATCGAGGGCGCGCAAGGTGTGACGTGCGTGGGCAACAATTTCCAGGCGTGGCGCGACGATGACGGCCAGGGCGTGTGGAGTCCGGCCTACGGCATCGTGTGCAAAAACCTTCAGAACTGCGTTATCACCAACAACGTTCTGCACCAAGGTGCGTTGCGGCAACTCGTTGTTGACCAGGGCGGCCACGGTGAAGGCGTGGTGCTGAAGGATAATCCTGGAAGCCTGTTCAAGGTACCTTAGCGCGCCAGTTTGTAAATTTCGCTTCCGGCGAGCATAAACGCGCCGGTTACATATTCGTGGGTGTTGTCACGCGTGACGGCATTCGGTTCGAAATCCACGAGCTGGCCCCACATCACCTTGCCTTCCGGACTGAGGCTGCGGGTTAAGCCGGCCCAGGCCTTCCCGGCGGCGGGGAGATACTCCTGGCGGCTCAAGACTCCATGGTTGATTCCCCAGGCCAAGCCAAAACAAAAGAAACCTGTTCCGCTGGTTTCGGGGTTGGGAAGCGGGTCCGGGTCGTCGAGGTTAACGCGCCAAAGGCCATCCGCCCCTTGCCGTTTGACCAATTCCGCCGCCATCCGCCGGAAGATCCGGAGATAACGCTCGCGGCTGGGGTCATGTTGGGGTAAGTAATCCAGGATCCGCGGGATTCCCGCGAACACCCAGCCATTGCCCCGCGACCAGAAAATCTTTTTCCCATTGGGGGTTTTCTGCCCAATGAAACTCGTGTCGCGATAATACAATCCGGATTCTTCATCGAACAAGGCGGCGGTAACGTCATCGAAGAAGGCGTTCAGGATGCCGATATATTTCTTGTCGCCCGTGGCTTTGGCGAGCATGGCAAGCGCCGGCGCGCCGTACAGGGAATCCGCGTACGGGACGGGAGGTTTGCGAGTATCTCTGGCATCCGTGTACCACTGCCTGGAACCTGCCGGCGAGAGCGGGTCGGGTGTGGCCAGCCACTTGATCGAGGGCTCAATCATTGCCCGGTCCCTTTTGGCAAAGTAGATTTCCGTCCAGAGCTCAATGGGGAAGAGCCGGTTGGGCCCTATGAGCTCCTTGCCCACCTGCCATTGGAGCTCCCGGCCATACGCCAGCGACTGTTCCAAAAACGAGGGGTCCTGGGTGACCTCCCATGCCGCCATCACGCCCGTGTACCACGTCACCCGCGGCCAGGGATGAAGCAACGGGTCCTGTGCCTCCGAGGCATCCAATACGGGGTGGGCGAGTTGATAGGAGTTCACCTTCCGCAGAATGCCCAGTATCTCGCTCTTTCCCGGAATCGTTTCGGAGGCATTCGCTTCTACTGCCTGTGCCGCATAACCTTTGCCGATGGCTGCGGGGTGGCCCATTGCCACTCGGGATACCCTTGCGCCGGGCGCGGCAGCCAGACCCGGCCAGATGATCAACACACATGGGAACCATATTTTCCACATGGCAGTCACTCCGCTTCAGACGACCCCGTAGCAAGCCGCGTACCCGCCACAATACCATGGTCGTTGCCGTCAAGATGGGTCTACATGGTCAGCACGGCACGGAAGCGGGCCTTGCCTTCGGCCACGCGTTGATACGCCTTGGGAGCCTCGGCGAGGGAATACGTTTCCGCAATGGTCTTGACTTTTCCCTTGGCGACGAAATCGAGCGCTTCGTAAAGATACTCGGGACCATTCTGCTGGCTTCCGATCACCTGAATCCGCTTACTCAGCAGCTCCATAATTGATAGGGATATCGGCTCGGCATCGGCACCCATGGTGACGATGCGCCCATCCGGGCGGAGCCCTTGAATGCTGTCCACCATGGCTTTGGTTGAGTTCGTGGTGCTCAGTACGATATCCGCGCCGCCGGCTGCCGCCAGTCCCTTGCCATCGCGAACGATTTCGTCGGCGCCGAGTTCGCGTATCAGCTTGTCCTTATCGGGCGAGTGGGAAATTGCGATGGTGTCAAAGCCTGCCGCTTTGGCGTATTGCACGGCGAGGTGCCCCAGCCCCCCGATGCCCAGCACGGCGATGCGCTCATGAGGTTGAGGGCGGGCCCAGCGCAAGCCGCTCCAAACGGTGTAACCCGCGCAGAAAATTGGAGCCGCCTGGTCGTAAGCAACACCGTCGGGGATAAGAAAGGTTGCGTCCGCGTACATCGGCATGTACTCGGCGTGACCACCCTGCAGGTCCATGCCGGTACTCTTCTGCCCGGCGCAGAACATCTTGCGTCCCCGCGCGCACCATTCGCAGCGCCCACAGGTGGCTTGAATCCACGGTACGCCCACGCGGTCGCCGACTTTTCTGCTAGTAACGTCCGGGGCCACAGCCACCACCTCGCCCACCGGTTCGTGCCCTAAAATGCGCGGAAAAGCGCCGGGAATATGTCCCAGGGTTTGGTGGACGTCGGTATAACAGACGCCACTGGCATGCATCTTAACCAGAACTTGATTCGGGCCGGGCTCCGGTCGAGGAACCTCTTTGACCTCCCAGGGCCCATTGATAGCAGTAACCACCGCAGCTTGCATATGATCTCCTCCGAATGATTTGATAGGGATGACCCCAATAATTCGATGTGGAGGAGAGGGAAGAGGATTCAACCGGAATTTTCGATTTGGGCCTGGGGGAGTGAGTCAAACATGTTTCATCTGTGCCGTAACGAGCCGGACGCGCCTTTCTCCCATTCCTCGAGCATCCGCTCTCCGACTTCGGCAAACTCAGCGTTGTGCGTGATGTATAGGCGCACCTCGGCGGCGGTTTCGGAAATGGCGTCGTCAACGCGCTCCAGTATCTGTTTAACCTTGGAAGGCGAGCCTCCCATGCGGGTCTCGCCCAACCTGCGGAGTTCCTTCGAGCCCGGCCAGCGAGTGCTTCCGTTGAGCGCAAGAGCCAAGCTGTCTTTGGAGAGGTAGGCGGCAGTGGTCACAAGATCGTAAACGGGGGCAAGTCTCGCCTCGCCGAGAACATGGTCGTAGACAATTCCGAAATTCTTCAAATGAGCATCCCCGTTGCGTAGGGCGCAATTGAGCGTAATCAAGGTGAACAGTCGTTCCATATCCTCGTTCACGTGCGGGGAATTCGCGAATTCCTGAAAACGCTTCATGATGGAAGTCTCGTAGCTGCCGCGATATTTCTCATCGGTCCTTCGGGCATTCAGAACGCAGAAATCCTCGAAACCGCAATAGGTGCCATCCGGGCGGAGGTCGAAACGATCGATGACCAGCGCCGCGCCGTCTTCCGCCAGCCGGTAGGGAGGCACATTGAGCCCGCACTTCCCGGCCACGGCGAGGCAGAAGTATTCATTCGCGGCAAGCTGCGGATATTCGTTCGGCTCCCAAAGTTTCACGATGTGCGTAGCGCCCCGGTAAGTTTGCGAGATGCGGGGGGCCAAGGCTTGCAAGGTAGCCGAGGATTTCTCATCGCGCAGCAGGAACTTCGGTTGCACGCCACTGATGCCCGAAAAGGACGCGAACTTGTCGAGCAGGTAGCGGAACAGGTCCCCGTCACGCCGGCGCGCCAGAATCTCATCCACGGACTGAAAGGGAACGTCCTCGCTCAGTTGCTCTGTCTCCCCGGTGTAGCGGATACGGCCCACTTGGGAACGCCCGACAATAGAGAGCAGGTCAAAATCGTCGAATGTGCCGGTGGCCTTGGCGAAGGCAAGGCGGAGCCGCTCCCGCAGCACGCCCTCAGGAAGATTCATCTCGAAGACGGGGAGTAAGCCAAAGGGGATGTCCCAGGAGGACAGCCTTACAGGCATGCTGACGGAGACTGCGCGCTCGGTTGCCGTTTTCGGCAAATAAACAAAAGTGCTGCCACGGTCGCCACGCCTGTCAAGCAGGCCTGACTCAGCGGCGTCGGTCCAAACTTTGATCATTGCGATCCTCTTCCATGAGTTCGTCCAGAGTGGGCCGCTGTGAGCCCGACTCGTAAAGTCTCAGCCCGAGCCCGAGCGCAGACAGAAGTCTGGTGATCTTGGCAAAGCCCAGTTCCCCGCTGCGGCTGTTCTCCAGAGCATCTAGCGTAGCCCTGCTGATGGAGGCCCTTCCGGCCAATTGGGCCTGGGTAAGGCGCAGGCTTTTGCGCTTGGCCGCGATCTGCGCGCCGAGAGAGGATAAGGTGAGCATTTGACTAATATATTCGTCATATTGTTAGTTTTCAAGTACTTTGTCTAGTATATTAGGCATAAAGAAGCCGCGCTTTGGACCTACAGAACAGGCCGGTACACGCTATTATCCGAACGAATCGTCCGTCACAACCATATACAGGATTGCTTGATCCGCGCTGAATCGCAGAACCGGGTCTGCGGCCAGCCTTCAGTGGCCCGCGGAAGCACCCCAGCCCGACTGACAATTGCGTTCAGCGGCGGTCAAGTGTACGTTATCGGGCGGGTCGAAGGTCGATAATGGAGTTTTCGGTCCAATTGATTGGATAAGGGGCTCGATCCGCATGGAGGGTCAGACGTGAAAAATCAGGGGTTGTCTCGTCGTCAGTTTTTGTACCGGACTTCCGCAGGCACAGCCGTTGCCGGTGTTGCCTGCCGTAGCGAGTTCGCATCCAGTAATACCAATTTGGATGCCGAGGGCGGGTCGCCGTCTTCCGCTCCTTCTCCTCCCTCCGCCCCCCCGGCTGCGGGATTGGTGGACATGGACACTCTCAAGTCCCTTCGCATTTGGGATGGACATTGCCACCTGCTGAGCTTCGAAGGCTCGACGCCCGCGGAGCGGATGCAGAACATCCTCCGTTACGCCGACCGCATGGGCATTGAAAAGATGTGCATGTTCCTGGGAATGGAGTTCAAGTTCCACGCGGGCCCGGAGAACATGCGCAAGCAAAACGATGATCTCATGGAGGCCTTGAAGCACTCGCATGGCCGTGCCCTGGGTTACGCCTTCATGGACCCCTACTACGTCGACGATTGTCTGGACGAGCTAAATCGGTGTGTACGCGACGGTCCCCTGGTGGGCTTAAAGTTTGAGTTTGACACGCCGGCGCTCGCCAACTCCCCCGAACTCGACCCCATCATCGCTCGCGCCGGTGAGCTGAAGGCCGTTGTCTTACACCACACCTACATTAAGACCACCGGAAATATGCTGGGCGAATCCACGCCCGTGGAACTCGCCGAACTCGCCCGCCGCCATCCCTCCGTGACCATCATCTGCGGGCACACCGGAGCCACGTGGGAGTTGGGGATCCCTCCAATTCGGCGGTTGAAGAATGTTTACGCCGATCTGTGCGGGTCTGATCCTACGTCTGGGTTCACGGAAATGGCGGTTCGTGAACTGGGCGCCGACCGGGTGATGTATGGCAGCGACATCGGCGGCCGCGGCTTTGCATCCCAACTTGCCAAGGTCCTGGGCGCCAACATTCCTCTCTCCGCGCGTCCTCTCATCATGGGCGAAAATCTCCGCCGGGTGTTGCAACCGATCCTTAAAGCCAAAGGGGTGCAAGCATGATTGATACCAATGTGAATCTGTTTCGTTGGCCTTTCCGGCGCCTGGCGGGCGATGAACCGGCGGAGCTCGTTGCGAACCTCCGGAAAAGAGGTGTGACGCAGGCCTGGGCCGGCAGCTTCGAAGGCCTGCTGCATCGGGACGTCGCTGGCGTGAATGCGCGCCTGGCTGACGCTTGCCGGCGGCACGGACCGAATTTCCTGGTTCCCTTCGGCACTGTCAATCCCAAGCAACCCGACTGGCAGGAAGACTTGCGGCGATGCGCGGAAGTCCACAAGATGCCTGGCATCCGCTTGCACCCGAACTATCACGGCTACACGCTGGATGATCCGGTGGTCGTCGAACTGCTGACGCTCACAGAGAGCCGCAAGCTCTTGGTTGAGATCGCGTTGGCCATGGAAGACGAACGCACCCAGTATGCCTTGATGCGCATTCCGCCCGTGGAACCTGCTCCGCTGCTCGATCTTGTGAAGCGCATGCCTGATCTGCGCCTGGTGCTGGTCAACGCCGGCAACCAGGGCGTCCGCAAAACCGAGCACATCCCCGAACTCGGCAAAACCAGCAACATCTATTTTGACATCGCCAGGATGGACGGAATCGGTGCGGTGGCACGCCTGGTGGAGCAAACCTCTCCCTCGCGCGTGGTCTTTGGCTCCCACTATCCTTTCTTTTACTTTGAGTCCTCGTTCCTGAAAGTCCGGGAAGCGGGCTTGCCGGACTTTCAGGCCAAGGCAGTGCTGGAAGGAAACGCTCGCGGATTGCTCCAGGGATGATTGAACCCACCGGGCGTTCGGGATGGGATGGGGCTCGTTCCGGTTTTTCCCCAACTTCTGCCCTCTGGGTTATTTACCCGGCGCCCCGGATTTCTGCGTGCGGCTTCCTGCGTCCGCCTTCGCGGGAGGGTCATCCGGGCGGATGGGTTTGCGCGGCAGCATTTCGTTGCACATCGCGGCGTCATACACAAAGCCGGCAATGATGATCGCCGCCTGCTGCAGGTCGCCAGGGCGAATATGCTCGTAGGAGTCCTGGTTCGAATGATGCGTCAGATTGCCGTAATCCATGTGGTCTTGGTGGAACTGAAAGGCCGGGATGTCGACGGCGTCAAAGGCAATGTGGTCGGTCGAACCGGTATTGCGCATGGTGATCAGGGTCATGCCCATGTCGCGGAAGGGTTCCATCCATTTTTCGAACAGGGGCCGCAGTGCGGCATTCTCCTGTATGTTGATGCCGAGAATCCTGCCCGGACCGTTGTCCAGGTTGAAGTAGGCGGAAATCAATTTCTGTTCCGGCTTCAATTGAAGCGGACCTTTGGTGGGGCGATGCCATGACGGAATGAGCTGGTCGTCCGGATCCGTGGATTCCTCGCGTCCGCCGAAGTGTTCTTTCACGTACCCACGCGAGCCGAGCAACCCTTGCTCCTCCCCGGACCAGAGCCCAATGCGGATGGTTCGCCGGGGTTGAACTCCGAGCTTTTTGAGCAGCCGGATGGCTTCCATGGTCACCACTGCGCCCGCGCCGTTGTCCGTGGCGCCTTCCGAGGCGTGCCAGGAATCCAGGTGCCCTCCCAGCATGACCACCTGATCCTTCAGGTTGGGATCGACGCCGGGAATCTCAGCCAGGGTGTTGTAACCCATGTTGTCGTCATCGTAGAACTTGGTTTCCACGTTCATTTCGACTTCCACCGGCACATTCTTGGCCAGCAGGCGAGCTACACGGCCGAAATGCTGCACCGACAGGGTGACGCAGGGATAACTGAGCGTCTTGCCGGTTTCATACGGTCCGCCGTCTTCCACCTCGATAGTGCCGTCCTCTTCGGGCCGGTCTGTGATATCCAAGACCGCCGCCACGTGTTCATCGGTGAAGAACCTGATTAAGGCAGCTTGAAACTTGTACTCCTTTATCAACGCCGGATTGCGCGCGTAAGGGCTACCCGAGGGTGCGAAAAGGGCGATCTTGGCCAGGGCGGACTCGTCTTCACGACTGAATAGCGGCTTGTCACTGGGTTCGGGCAGGCGCGCTTCGCCGAACAACACAATCTTGCCCGCCAGTTTGCCGTGATACTTTTCCAGGTCGGCGGGGGAGGTGGCCACCACCTGCGTCACCTCACCGCGCAGTGGCCCCCGAGTTCCCGGCGTCCAGGCTTCGGGTAGGGCCAGGAATTGCATGTAGTCAGGCGAGGTCATACGGACTTCGCAAAGCTGATAAGCCCAACCGCGCCCGAAGGGCCCCCAGGACTCCAGGTGGGCATTTGCCAAGCCCCACTTGGCGAACTCATCGCGTGACCACTCGTTTGCCAGCTTCATTCTCGGTGAGCCCGTAAGCCGCGGACCGATCTCGTCAGTAAGGTGACTCATAAGTTCCATCACCTGGCTGTGGTTGTAGCCTTCCTGCCGCAAGCGGGTAATGAATTCAAGGTCGGGAATCTCCGGCCGGGTTACGGCAGGTGCGGCGCTGGAAGTTGCCGTCGCCTCTTTCGGTTTCTCGCTTGGCTTCTTGCCCGCGGCAAGATTGACCGTTAAAAAAAGGATGCTAACAAGGGCCGCGGTTACGGCCGTCAAACTAGCGTTTCGAATCTTCATGAGAACGACGCCCCTCCAGACAAATATTTTCAACGCTAAGAAATCATGCACGGGTGAGGACGGGCGCAAGTAGAAAACGATTCCGCCGGCCCTTGCGTGGAAATTATGGTTGGGGAAAAGCAGCGCCAGGATTGCCAGGCCCTGCCATAGGCTGGTGAGAAATGCGGCCT
Organism: Acidobacteriota bacterium; assembly: GCA_031292775.1. Classification (GTDB taxonomy): domain Bacteria; phylum Acidobacteriota; class Terriglobia; order UBA7540; family UBA7540; genus Bog-366. Next base: position 9,010 of record JARLGN010000197.1, read on the forward strand.
AGTTCTTTCCCAACACCGCCACCGTGCTGAGCCAAATTTCGCCTTCTGCTGTCCGGCTGCTTTGCGTGCCGATATGCAGGAGCTTCAGGCCATGGCCCAGATAGTGGTTTACCTGGGCCTCCACGCTGTCGTCCGACAATTTGAGGGCGGAGCAATACTTGCAGGTTTTCCAGAAGCTGCTGCTGACCTCAACCACTTCCTTCACATCCTGAAGTTTCATCTCTGCCCTCAAATCTGCCGGTCAGGGTTACTTGCTTGGCACCCCGGATTTCTGCGTGCTGCTTCCTGCGTCCGCCCTCGCGGGAGGGTCATCTGGGCGGATCGGTTTACGCGGCAGCATTTCGTCGCACATCGCGGCGTCATACACAAAGCCGGCAATGATGATCGCCGCCTGCTGCAAGTCGCCAGGGCGAATATGCTCGTAGGAGTCCTGGTTCGAATGATGCGTCAGGTTGCCGTAATCCATGTGGTCCTGGTGGAACTGGAAGGCGGGGATCCCGACGGCGTCAAAGGCAATGTGGTCGGTCGAACCGGTATTGCGCATGGTGATCAGGGTCATTCCCATGTCGCGGAAAGGTTCCATCCACTTTTCGAACAGGGGCCGTAGCGCCGCGTTCTCTTGTATGTTGATGCCCAGAATCCTGCCCGGCCCGTTGTCCAGGTTGAAGTAGGCGGAAATCAACTTTTGTTCCGGCTTCAGTTGAAGCGGACCCCGGGTTGGGCGCTGCCACGACGGAATGAGTTGGTCTGCCGGTTCGGTGGATTCCGCACGCGCGCCGAAGTGCTCTTTCACGTACCCACGCGAGCCGAACAGGCCTTGTTCTTCCCCGGACCACAGCCCAATGCGGATGGTTCGCCGGGGCTGAACCCCGAGCTTCTTGAGCAGCCGGATGGCTTCCATGGTCACCACTGCGCCCGCGCCGTTGTCCGTGGCGCCTTCCGAAGCGTGCCAGGAATCCAGGTGTCCTCCCAACATTACGACTTGGTCCTTCAGGTTGGGGTCGACGCCGGGAATCTCGGCCAGGGTGTTGTAACCCATGTTGTCATCGTCGTAGAACTTGGTTTCCACGTTCATCTCGACTTCCACTGGCACATTCTTGGCCAGCAGGCGAGCCATGCGGCCGAAATGCTGCACCGACAGGGTGACGCGAGGATAGGCAACCGTCTTGCCGGTTTCGTACGGCCCGCCGGCTTGGACTTCGATGGTGCCGTCATCACCCGGCAGCCGAGTGATATCCAAAATCGCGGCGACGTGTTCATCGGCGAAGAACTTGGTTAAGGCCGCTTGAAACTGGAACCGCTTCATCATCTCCGGGTTACGCCCGCTGGGCCTGCCCGAGGGAGCGAAAAGGGCGATCTTGGCCAGGTCCGACTCATCTTCGCGACTGAAAAGCGGCTTGTCGCTGGGTTCGGGCAGGCGCGCTTCGCCGAACAACACGATCTTGCCCGCCAATTTGCCGCGATATTTTTCCAGGTCGGCGGGGGAGGTGGCAACGACCTGCACCACTTGACCACGCAGCGAGCCGTTGGTTCCCGGTGTCCAGGCTTCGGGTAGGGCCAGGAATTGCATGTAGTCAGGCGAGGTCATACGGACTTCGCAAAGCTGATAGGCCCAACCGCGTCCGAAGGGACCCCAGGACTCCAGGTGGGCATTTGCCAGGCCCCACTTGGTGAACTCATCGCGTGACCATTCGTTTGCCAGTTTCATTCTCGGTGAGCCCGTAAGCCGCGGACCGATTTCGTCAGTGAGGTGACTCATAAGTTCCATCACCTGGCTGTGGTTGTAGCCTTCCTGCCGCAAGCGGGTAATGAATTCAAGGTCGGGAATTTCCGGCCGGGTTACAGCAGGTGCGGCGCTGGAAGTTGTCGTCGCCTCTTTCGGTTTCTCGTTTGGCTTCTTGCCTGCGGCAAGATTGACCGTGAAAAAAAGAATGCTAACAAGGGCCGCGGTTACGGCCATCGAGCTAAAGTTTCGAAATTTCATAAAAACGGTGTCCCTCCAGAAAAAGAATATCCACCCCAAAGAGTATGCAAAGGTGGTGACGGGCGCAAGCGGCAAGCGGTCCACAAGATCCCTGGAAGGGGAAATGGGGTTATTGAGACTGGGACTATGAGAGCGGCTCAATGTTGAGCTTGCGTAATTCCTCGGCGGCGCGTTCGGGCAGCACGGAGTTGTAGTAGACGTCTTTGAGAAAATAGGACCGCGAGGAGGTGAGGCGTATAGGAATCAGTTCCAAATGCCAGTGGAAGTCATCCAGCAAGGTTCGCCAATGGTCGGTGCGTTCATATTTGGCATTCAGATTAGGCACGGTATGCAAAGTAACATGGTAATCCTGAGCTACGGTCTCCAGCCTTCGCAAAACGGACTTAAGAAAGCGCGCGAAATGAAGCTGGCGTTCCCAGGTTGTCAAATCTTCTTCAAAGGCGTGGTGGTGTTGGAGGGGAAGAACCCAGACTTCATAGGGCACGCGCGAAGCGAAGGGGCAAAAGGCCATAAACTCATCGTCCCATTCGATGGTGCGCACCTGCTTCGCCATCTCCTGCTGGATGATGTCGCAAATCAGGCAGCGCTCCTTCAGGGAGAAGTAGCGCTGAAGCGAGCGAAGTTCATAAACCACCCGGCGCGGGATAAAAGGTGTGGCCGTAATCTGCGAGTGGGGATGGTCGGGTTCCTGCCCCGCCAGCCTGCCCTGGTTGCGGAAGACGCTGACGTAACGAAAACGGCGGTCCTTCTTCAGGTCCGTAATTCGCGATACGAAGGCGCGCAGCACCTGCGCCACGTTTTCGTCACGAAGGTGCGACAGGCGCAGGTGGTGGTCAGGGTTTTCAATCACCACTTCGTGCGCTCCCAGGTTGCGCATCTTGTCGTAAACGCCCTCGCCAGATCGCTGCAATTCGCCTTCAATGCGGTAGAGCGGGCGCAGATGAGGGGTGACGCGCACCTCCCAATCTCCCTTGTTATTAACATGCGAGTAGAGCGTTTGCGGAGTCAGAGCTTCCTGGCCGGGGCAAAAGGGACAGGCGTTAAGGTTCGGCCATGAGGTTTCGCCATCTTCCTGAATAACCCAATTCATGGAGATGGGATCTTTCCGAATCTGCATCAATCCTCCCAAAAGCAGTGGATAGTGAATGGTGGTTAGTGGATAGCCAGGGCTTCCACGTCGGCTCCAATGGCCGCCCCCCACTGGCTACTAACCACTAGCCACTGCTTTATCCTCGCCGGGTTCCGGTTGCTTCTTTAACTCCAAGGGGGGCGACTGGGGTTTCAGAGAGAGGGCTGTGAATGCCTTCCGACCTTGCTCGCACTACCCGCTATAAACATCGTGGCTAATGGCGCCAGACACACCGCAACCATCAACCAGTCTCCGCCGCTTATTAAACGCCGGAGGCCGATGGGTGTCAAGCCTTCATCCAAGGCGCACCCGATTCCTCAAAGGATTGGACACTCATGCCGGCGCGGGTATAATGGCGCCAAGCCAAACCTAAGGTTTAGGTTGCTTGTACATGTAAAGGCAAACGGCCTCCTTTCTTCGGATGGGAGCGGAATAACCAACGGCTGAGTGTCGCCAGGAGAGTGCGCTATGGTCGTCTTCTGTAAACATTGTGGCTCACCGGTAAAGCTTGACAATGCGCGGCTGGCGGACCCGGCGTACAGTGTGCCGTGTCAGCAATGCCATCGGCCGGCGGTCAGGGACACTGTGCTGCCGGCCGGAGCCAGGGCTGTTGCTGGAGCCGGGGCTTCTTTAGCGGGGGCCGCGGCGGTTGCCCGCGCCGCGGAAGCGCACGCTCCGGCGCCCGACAGAACCCACTATCTGCAGAAGATCCGTCTGTTCAGCGGCCTTCCCTACGAAGAGTGCCTGCTGATTGAAAGCCACATTCGCGTGCGGGAGTTTGCCCCTCAGCAGACCATTGTGAAGGAAGGCGGGCCCGGTGACGCCATGTTCTTCATCACATCCGGAGCGGTGGAAGTCCGCAAAAAGGACCCCAGCACCGGAATCGACTTCCTGCTGAGCGAGCTGAAGGCCGGCACGTGTTTTGGTGAGATGGCGCTGCTCACGGGCAAACCGCGCGCGGCCAGCGTGGTGGCGGTGGAGCCAACGTCCTGTTCGGTGCTGGA
>JARLGN010000198.1 GCA_031292775.1 Acidobacteriota bacterium
AAAACCCGTTAAATATAAAAATAAATTTGACGTGGGGGGGGTTATCCCCCCCAAATGGGGGGTTAAACCCCGCCGCACGTCAAACCGCGGAAATCATCGAGGCCCAGCGCCCAAATACGCCTCCAGCGATTTCCTGCAACCCCGGCAGGTACCGTGGAGTTTGGGCCGCAATTTGGGCGGCATCCCCGCCCGCCTCTGCAAGTTCATCCGCAAAATCCAAAAGCATTTGCGCGATTTGCGCTTGCGTCACTTCAAGATGGCACAGTATCCCGTAAGCGTTCTTGCCATAACGGAATGCCTGGCACGGAGTTTGCCTTGACGCAGCCAACTTCGTCGCCCGCTTCGGCAGCGAAAATACGTCACCGTGCCAGTGAAAGGGCCAAACCTCGCCGGTTACGCCCGAAAAAACTCTATCCTGAGTGGCGTCTTCTGACAGTGTAACGGCGTGCCATCCCAGTTCCTTCCTATCGCCCTTCGTCACATCCGCACCCAGCGCGGCAGCGAGCAACTGGCTGCCCAGGCAAATTCCCAACACGGGTCTTTCCCGCGCCAGGGCGGATTCAATCAGGCGCATTTCATCGCGCAGAAAGGGATATTTGGCCTGTTCGTAAACTCCCATGGGCCCGCCCATAACAATCAGGCCCGCTGTGTCGTCCATTCCGCGTGGTACGGCTTTGCCGATATGGGTTCCGATGTAGTTAAACCCAATCTGGTGGTCCCGCAGCACATCTTCAATTGTTCCCAGCGTTTCAGCGGGAGTGTGTTGCAAGACCCAAACGTTCCGCACGTCGTCGTCGCCTTTCCGCCAGGGGCTTAGCCAATCAATTTCAATGCGCACCGGACGGGCGCGCAATCGGGTGGTGAAACGCTCTTATGGCAACTTTACCACCTCGATGCTTTCCACCATGCGAATCCATCGTGCTGGTCTTTTTTCCTGCGGAACCACGATGCGCACGGGCCCTTGCTTATCGGGCAACGGCTTGCCATTAATAGTGTCCGCGAGGATGATGCGCTGTGCTGTGTCGTTGAAATCCGGGTCCAATTCAGGGAGTGCAAAGACCACCCGGTATCCATCGTGAGCGGTCACCACGACGTAGCTCGCCAGCGCCTTGCCTCGCAACAGCTTTCCCGTTGTGGCCCCCGCCTTCTGCAGGATTTCCGCCAGCGCCACGCCCTCGTATATTGCAGTATTATCGTGTTCTGTCGCCGTGACCTTGGTGCGCGGCATGGCGGCCAGGTCTTGCAGGGACAGGGCCAGAGGTTGGGAAACCGCGCCACTGACGCGCAGTACCACTCCCGTGGGAAGTTGAGCCGCCGGCCCAACCGCCTGGAGCGCAATCATAAGAAGGATGGAAGCCCCCATCACGATAAAAACTAGCACCGTTCTTGGCCATTGACAATACTTAAACAAAGCATCACCTCCGGAACAGGCATTGAATGACAATTGATGAAACAGCATATTGACGAGGCTTCGTGCGGGGAATAAAATGCACGCTAATATATCAATAGTAACATTTTGTCTGTTTTTCCCGTTTGTCTTCTATCTTCATCCTCGAGGCTGCCCTGATGCTCACGCGGACTTGCATTTTGGCATTACTTGTCAGTTTCTCATCGGGCGCGCGCGCGACGGATCTGTCCACCGCCCCTTCGGAAGATTTGCTCAAGGTTTATGCGCAGCTTCGCACCTTGCATGGAAGCACGCAGGGCGCGGTGACTGGAAACGTGGTCTGGCGTCGTGACGCCGCCACCTTCACGTTTGCGGAAGGACATATGACTTTCGCCGAGCCGGTGGATGGCCGGGTCCTCGCCGCATACTTCGAAGGGCATGGTTCGGTTCAAATTCAGGCTCCTACCCCCGTCCTTCAACGTCAACTCGCGCGCTTCGCTGGTGGGCCCGCGCTCGAGGATGATTTCAAGCAGGCAGTCTTCTTCTTTACGGACGATTCCGCCAGCCAGCTACAGCAGTTACTGAAGATAAGTCCGGGAGCGGATGCTGACGCGGCGACGCATGCTCTCGGAGCGGCCCAGAAGAAATATGCGGGGAGCTTTAACGGCTGGTGGAGCAACGTGGCGAAGGGCAATTTTGAGATGCGCAACCTGCCGGCGCGCATGTTGGCAGACATCACTGACCCCTCCAGCAAGGGCTTTTTCCTGGCGGATTTCAAGAGTCATCACCACGGAGACCTGATTTACCAGATCAGTTGGAACCGGGACACCTCAATCTTGCCGTGTTTCGCCAACGATGAAGAGGTCATGTTGATTCATTACGTTCGCGATCAGTACTTCGAGTGGTGGGGAGGCTTCCACAAGTCGGAGGAATACACGAACACGGCCTGGCCGGAGCATCGAACTTTGTTGGCGCACTGCCGCCGGGAAAATATCGATGCCCAGGTCGGCAAAGACAATCGACTGTCCGTGACGGCGTCCATGGAATTTGATGTGCCCGGAGGCTCCGCGCGCGTACTGCCCCTCAACCTGCAGGGTGTTCTGAGAATCGCTTCCATTCAGGATCAGCCAGGCAACAAGGTGTCATTCATTCAGGAAGCCCGCGAATTGGACAGTGACACCTGGATCATCCTGCCCGAGCCGGCTGCGCCCGGTAAGACCTATAACCTCAAGATCACATACGATGAGGACTCCACCGTGGATAGCCGAATGGTTCACCAGCAGGGGGCGGGGCTCTTCTATGTGACTGCGCGCGAAACTTGGTTCCCGAGCTTCGGCACCTACGATGATCGCACTCACTACTCTTTGCACCTCCTTTCGCCGAAGAAATATAAGCTTGTGGCCACCGGCCGCCTGGTGAAGTCGGGAAAAGATAAAGGAGTATTTGAGAGCGATTGGGACACGGATATTCCACTGAGCGTAGTGGGCTTCAATTACGGCGACTTTGTGGAGAAGGAACATTCTGATGCGGGACTGACTGTGGCCGCGTATGGCGGCAGAGAGGTTCCCGATGAGCTGAAGGGGCTGCAAGCTTGGGTCACGACGCTGGAGCATAGTTATGGTGACGCCGGGCCAAAGAACATTTCGGGAGATATGGGCATTGCCCCAGGCGGGTTCAACACGGCGGCCAATACTCAATACGCGGCTGGGCTGAGCTTTCAGGCGCTCAAGCTCTTTGATTATTTTTATGGCCAACTCCCCTTTAAGACGATTTCAGTGACCGAGCAGCCAGTGCGGGGCTACGCACAAAGCTGGCCCACGCTCATCTTCCTCCCCTATGATTCCCTGCTTGATTCGGCCACGCGACACCAGCTTCACCTTCAGGACACGCCGGAAGCACTGGAGTTTTACAACATCGCGGCGGTCCATGAAATGGCTCACCAATGGTGGGGACACGTGGTGGGTTGGAAGACCTATCGCGACCAATGGATGTCCGAAGGGTTTGCGGAATTCTCCGCGAGTCTCTATGTGAAAAGGCTTCAAACCGAAAAGATTCGTTCCTACTGGGACCTGAAACGCAAATGGCTGCTTTCGAAAAACACGATGGGACATCGGCCTGTCGATGTTGGGCCGCTCTATTTGAATGAGCAGTTGAACGCGTATTTGGAACCCGGAAATTCGACCCACCTAATCTACGACAAGGGAGCTTACGTCCTGGAGATGCTTCGCCTGCTAATGGAAGACCGGAGGCAGCCTGACCCCGACCAACGGTTCATAAACATGATGCATGACTTTGTCACGACCTATAGCAATCGCAACGCCTCAACGGCCGACTTCCAACGCATTGTGGATAAACACATGGGTGAGCCGATGGATTGGTTCTTCAACGAGTATGTCTATGGAACGGAGATTCCGACTTATGACTTCCAGTATGCGATAAAGCCCGCCGACGGCGGCAAGGCTGTTTTGGATTGCTCTCTGAAGCAATCAGGCGTGTCAGACCAGTTCCAAATGCGCGTGCCTCTCTACTTGACCATCGGCAAGCGTACCCAACGACTCGGGCTTATTCCCATCCAAGGGTCAACGACTGTTCCGCTCCAGATACCCCTTCCGGCCCGTCCTGACCGGGTTTCAATCGACGAGTATCACGAGGTTCTCGCGATTGAACACCAATAGTTGGTACTGGCCATAGGACGGCGGCAAGTGTGGCAGCGTGGGCTTAGGCCTTTTCCAGGTAAGACTCAAATTGCTTCTTCCAGGCTTCTGGCGTGGTGTGGATGGCGCGGCCCAGGAACGAGGAGCGCAGCCGCACGAGTTCCGGAAGTTTGCGGCAGGCAATGGCGTAGCGGCGGAAGCGCGGCTGGATGGCCAGGGAATCGTCCGGCAGGTAAATGGGTTCGCGCCGGAAGTTGAGCATCACGATGGCGCGATTCAATTGCCCGATGGCGGCTTCAATTATCGCTGCACTTTTCGATGCGTCCTGTAACTGCGCCGCCTGCTCCGGTGGTACGAGCCGGAAGAAATACGTGGCGCGCCCTGACCGCGACGTCGCTTCCCAGGCAACAAGGTTGCCGGGATACTTCGCGCCGGGCTTCGCCGCCAAGGGCAGAAAGAACCAGTGCAGGATCGGCGGCGCTTCATCATCCGCGCCGTCTTCCTCCGAGTTGGCTTCCGCATTGGATTCGGCAGAGGCATCCGAGGCATCATTCGTTCCGGTCTCGCCGGCCTCTACCGGAGAACCACCCTCATCCTTCCCAGGCTCGGTCTCCTCTTCCTTTGCCGGCTGGTCCTCGCTTTTGCGCAGCAGTTTGAAGCCTGCGTAATAATTCCCCATCGGCACATGTGCCAGCAGGGCATCAAAGTAAGGCTTCAATTTGGCATCCACCACGTTGGTGGTCAGCGCCGCCTCCGTCTGGGGATGGATACCACGCAGCCTGGCAAGTGATGCGGCGCGCCCTTCTTTCATCAGTGCCGCGGCCTGCTGAAGCTGGTCGGGATTGAGGAAGGGGAAAATGCCGTGGACCGTCTCGGCGCCCTTTTGTGCCATTTCATCCGTGGCGGTCGTCAGCCGTTCGCGAAATTCTTCCG
>JARLGN010000029.1 GCA_031292775.1 Acidobacteriota bacterium
ACTCCCGCGCGGCCTTCAAACAGCGCATGCCGCAAAGCGCCGAGAACTATGCCGCTCAGCTCTACGCCACATTGCACGAGTTGGACCGCCAATCCTTCGACTGGATCGCCGTCGAGCTTCCCCCCGATGAGCCGGAATGGGCCCCCATCCGCGACCGCCTGACCCGGGCCGCCTACGAATAGGACGCATCCGAAGCAGTAGAGATCGGTTGCGCGCCACTTCCGTGTTTGTGCGCTCTTCAGGCAAATGGGGCAACAGCAACCGCAAAGTGGTGGCCTCACAGTTACCTATATCTCAGCGCTATTGCTCTCTTCTGCTCTCCGGAGTACTTTCTCTGCAACGAACAATTTGCAAAACCGAGGTGCGTCCTTGCCTATTTCCGCGGTGGATGCCATAAGTCCGGCTTTTCAGCACGCCAAACAGCAACTCCTGCAACCGTTCCGCTTCTCCCAATGGGTGCGCCTGGCCCTGGTCGGGTTTCTGGCGGGAGAACTGGGCTCCGGCGGAGGATGCAACTCAAGTTTCAATTTGCCTTCATCGCATCACCAGCGCGGAACGGAGCAGTTTCTTGGAGCGGCCTGGCCTTCGCAGTTTGCGGACCACCCGGCGATGCTTGTGGGGCTGATCGCCTCTCTGATTGTGGTTGGACTTGGCTTGTTTGTGCTCTTCATTTACATCAACAGCGTGATGCGGTTCATTCTGTTCGACAGCATCGTGGCCAAGGAATGCCACATCCGCCAGGGATGGGTGCGGCGCCAGCCCCATGGCCGGCGCTTTTTTGTGTGGCAGATTCTCTTGATGCTGGTGAGTTTCGCTGCACTCGTCCTTCTGATTGGCGTCCCCGTGGCGTTTGCCTGGGCTGTTGGTTGGTTCGACCATCCGGGCCAACACCTGCTTCCGCTGGTGCTGGGCGGTGTCCTGTTGTTCTTTCTCTTCCTTGCCCTCGTGGTCGTGCTGGCAGTGGTCCATGTGATGACCAAGGACTTTGTCGTCCCACAAATGGCGTTGGAAGACCTCAGCGCCTTCGAGGGATGGCGCAGGTTATGGTTGTGGCTCAAAGCGGAGAAGGGCGGTTATGCGGGTTACATCGGGGTGAAAATTGGGCTGGCCATCGCGGCGGGAATCGCCCTCGCCATCATCACGCTGATCGTGTTCCTCATGCTGCTTATTCCCATCGGTGGTGTTGGGGTAGCCGCCGTGCTGGCCTGGAAAGCGGCCGGGTTGACCTGGGACATCTACACCCTCTCGCTGGCCGTGGTTGCGGGGTGCATTGTGCTGGCGCTTCTTATTTTCGTGTTTTCGCTGATCTCTGTGCCTGTCATCGTGTTTTTTCCGGCCTATTCCATTTATTTCCTCGCGCCGCGATATCCGGCTTTGGCAGCGTTGCTCACGCCCCCACCGCCAGATTCGGCTGCACCTGGTTCGCCAGCGGCGGACGCGCCGCCCTTGCCATTCACGCCGGCGCCCCTCGGATAGGGCGGTGCACAGTCGGAGCGGTCCCCGATTTGCGACGGTCTCGTCGGCGTCGCATACGAATAAGATGTGCTTGAAGCAAAAGAGATCAGGGTTGGGTCACGTCTCAAGTCATTTTTGCCGTAATCTACGTTTAAGATTATGGTGCGATCGTTGAGGTAACATCATTGAGCTTCAGAGACTTATTCAGGAAACGAGTTCAAGACGAAGTCGCCGGAACGAAAATTCTGGTAGCTTCCTTGGACCCTAAGTTCGCGGAATTGGTGAAGGCTGATTCCCATTGCTATTCCCAGTTCTATCCCACGCCGACGGAAGCAGTATTTGAAACTATTCAGGAACTTTTGCAAACAGTTGGCGGAGGATACGACATTGTTCATCTCTTCTGTGACGTATCGCCAAGCGGAAAGATCTTGGATGGCTGCGGAAATGAAATTACGGGTACCGCCTTGATACAAAACTGCTCGAACTCTGAAGTGAAACTGCTCTGGCTGGCCAGTGGAAATGGCCCCGAAGGTTACATCAAGAATTTCAAACCGGCCGCCGGTAAGCCTTTGAACTTGGTCATGACCATTGATCGTCGAGGCCCAAGATTCCCAGATTTCCTACAGAAACTTCTTGCCAAAATGTCAGCGGGGGACACCATGCCTGTCGCGTGGGTATCATTATGTCCACAAAACTCGAGTGATCCGCGAAATCAGGATGCCCCTGTCTGCATCTTTGCGGCTGGACGCGGCGCGGTTAGACTTCGTTAGACAGTTTCACTGTTCGAACCGCAATCTCGGTCTCTGGTAGTGGATTCGGTTACCCCCCGCTTTTTGAACAGGCTACTCAACACCTAATGATCGGGTACCGCCCCAACAAATAGAAATCAGCAAGCTGGAGCAGAACGCAGAATTCACGCTACAATGCCAGCACAAATCCCCTTCGAGGAGATTCCCATGCGCAAACTTCTTTCATCACGTTTTATGTTGGCTTCCCTCATTCTGATCGCTGCAACATTCGTGGCCGTCGGCCATTTCGCGAAGGCAAGTGCGCAAACCGCATCCGGCAGCGACAAGCCTTTCGTTATCGAGTACTACTACAAAACCAAGTGGGGCCATGCCGACGAATTCATCGCGCTTTTCCGCAAGAACCACTATCCCGTGCTGAAAAGGCAGGTCGAGATGGGCCGCCTCCTGAAAGTTATTGCGGTCGCCCCCGTCTACCACACCACCGAAGACGGCCGCTGGGACTATCGCGTCACCATCGTCTACAAGAATGCGGCCATCGCCAACGATGGCTACGACTCCGCGCCGCTCCTCAAGCAGCTCTTCCCCGATCAGGACACTTTCAAAAAGGAAGAACAGCGCCGTTTCGAGATCCTTGACGCCCACTGGGATCTCCCCATCAAGGACGTGGACCTCGACACGAAATAAAGCGCACGAGTAGCGCGGCCGCTGTTTTTCCCGCTATAAATTGTCCAGGAAGAATTTCGTGACGCGGTTCCACAACACCCGCTGCGCCGGAAGATCGCTCACCCCGTGGCCGCGCCCGGGGAAAGGCATCACCTCGACGTACTTCCCCGCTTTAATCAAATCGTCAATCAGGGCCAGCGTGTTGGAGTAGTGCACGTTGTCGTCGCCCGTGCCGTGCGCGATCAGCAACTTCCCTTTCAGCTTCTCTGCATTCTTGAGGGGCGAAGATTCCTGGTAGCTCGCCTCGTGCTCCGGCAGCAACCCCATGTACCGCTCCGTGTAGATCGTGTCGTAGAAGTGCCAGTCTGTCACCGGGCCGCCCGCGAATCCCACTTTGAAGATGTCCGGCGCCTCGAACATGCCATGCAGGGTCATGTGCCCGCCGTAGCTCCAACCCCAGATGCCGATTCGCTGGGAGTCCACCCAAGGCTGTTGCGTCAGCCAGGCAACGCCGTCGCGCTGGTCGGAGAGTTCCTGTGCGCCAAAGCGGTAATGAATGGGCTCTTCAAAGAGGTGGCCACGCCCGGCAGAGCCGCGGTTGTCCAGGGCGAAGATGATGTAGCCCTTTTGCGCCATCATTTCGTGCCACAACAAGCCGGTGCCTTCCCAAACGTTGAGCACCACTTGCGCGTGAGGACCACCGTAGGTGTATACGATCACGGGATATCTCTTGGCGGGATCAAAGTGTGGCGGCTTGATGAGGAAACAGTTGAGGGTAACTCCATCGTGGGATTTCACAGTGGAGAACTCGACG
>JARLGN010000199.1 GCA_031292775.1 Acidobacteriota bacterium
ACTCTTAACAGCGGGCGTATTCTGATCAACCTGAAGCCGCTCGCCGCGCGCAAGATCAGTGCCAGCGACGTCATCCGCCGCTTGCAGCCGGAGCTTGCCGAGGTGGCGGGAATTACCCTCTACATGCAGCCGGTGCAGGATATCAGCGTGGAGGACAGGGTCAGCCGCACGCAGTTTCAATACACTTTGGAAGATCCCAATGTCGACGAGTTGGATGCTTTTGCTCCCCGCATGGTCAAACGGTTGCAGGAGTTGCCCGATCTTCGCGACGTGGCAAGTGACCAGCAGGAGGGTGGATTGCGCGCCAAGTTGGTTATCGATCGCAACACTGCCTACCGCCTGGGCATCACCCCCTCCACCATTGATCAAACCCTCTACGATGCTTACGGCCAGCGGGAAGTGTCTACGATCTTCACCCAGTTGAATCAGTACCATGTGGTGTTGGAGGTGAAACAGGACTTTCAACAGAATCCCTTTGATTTGCGCGACCTCTTCATCCGCACCAACGCGACCACAACTACGGGGTCGACTGGATTGGTAGCCGGGGGAACGTCATCCTCGCAGTTGTACGGACCAACGAGTTCGGCCACCGCTGCCGCCACGAGCCTTTCGAATTCCACTTCCTCCTCCGGCCTTTCCACCACCATCCCTTCCGATACCGCCTTTGGGGGGAGACAGATTGCGTCATCGGCGCAATTCCCCAACGGCGGACAAGTGCCGCTTGCCGCCTTCACGCATGTGGAGGAGATGAACGCCCCTATCACCGTCAACCACCAGGGCCAGTTCCCCGTGGTTACGCTCTCTTTCAATCTGGCTCCCGGGGCTTCTTTGGGGTCTGCGGTGGACTCCGTGAACAAAGTGAAGAATGACCCCCAACTGAATATGCCGGCTAGCATTGAGGCGAGTTTTCAGGGCACGGCGGCGTCTTTCCTATCCTCTCTGTCCAACGAGCCCATTCTGATTCTGGCGGCCCTCATTACGGTCTACATCGTTCTGGGCGTCTTGTACGAAAGCTATATTCACCCCATCACCATCCTCTCCACGCTGCCTTCTGCGGGGGTGGGAGCGCTGCTGTCGCTCCTGATCTGCAGGATTGATTTTAGTGTGATTGCCCTGATCGGACTGGTATTGCTCATCGGCATTGTGAAGAAGAATGGCATCATGATGATCGATTTTGCCCTGGAAGCGGAGCGCAAGGAAGGCATGACGCCGGTGAATGCCATCTATCAAGCCTGCTTGCTGCGCTTCCGGCCGATCATGATGACGACCATGGCGGCGTTGCTGGCGGGTGTGCCCCTGGCGCTGGGCACCGGCATGGGTTCAGAACTTCGCCGGCCCTTGGGAATCGCCATGGTGGGGGGGCTCATCCTAAGCCAGTTGCTAACGCTCTACACGACCCCGGTCATTTACCTCTGGTTTGATCGCCTGGCGTTACGTTTTTCGGGGGAGCATAAGGGCAACTCAGGCGCTGAGCCGGTCCCGGCGGAATAAGCCATGAACATTTCCGAGCCATTCATTCGCAGGCCGATTGCCACGACGCTCCTGATCGTTGCCATTTCGCTGGCCGGCGTTGTGGCATTCCGCCTGCTGCCGGTGTCGCCGCTGCCTCAGGTGGATTTCCCCACCGTTTCGGTGTCGGCGGGTTTACCGGGCGCCAGTCCAGAAATTATGGCCTCGTCGGTCGCCACCCCCCTGGAGCGCCAATTTGGCCGCATTGCCGCGGTCACCGAGATGACATCGTCGAGTAGCCTTGGGTCATCCAACGTCACCCTGCAATTTGACTTGAACCGGAACATCGACGCGGCCGCGCGCGACACTCAAGCCGCCATCAACGCCGCCCGCGGTTACCTGCCCACCAACCTGCCGAGCAACCCGACCTACCGGAAAGTGAACCCAGCCGATTCTCCTATCTTCATGCTCTCGCTCACCTCCGACGTGCTGGGGAAAAGCAGGATTTACGATTATGCTTCCTCCATCCTGGTGCAGAAACTCTCGCAGGTCAAAGGGGTGGGCCAGGCTTTTGCGGGCGGGGGGGCTCTGCCGGGAGTTCGCGTCGAATTGAATCCGACCTTGCTCGACAAATACGGCATCGGGCTGGAGCAGGTGCGGGGCGTGCTGAGTAATTCCAATGCCAACGTACCGAAGGGGCACTTTTCAGACGGTCTCCGAATATGGGAGGTGGGCGCCAACGATCAACTGTTCCACGCGGGTGATTATAGCCCGCTGATCGTGGCTTACAAGAAAGGCTCCGCCGTGCGCCTCTCGGATGTCGCTGAAGTCCGTGACGCGCCGGAATCACTTCGCGCTGCGGGCTACACCAACGGCAAGCCTTGTGTGCTGGTCATCATCTTCCGCCAGCCCGGCGCCAATATCATCGAAACCGTGGACCGCGTCCGGGCCATATTGCCCCAGCTCAAAGCGAGCATGCCCCCTGCAATCGATATGCGCGTGGCCATGGATCAGACCCTGACCATCCGCGCCTCCGTCCACGATGTGGAGAGGACTCTCATCATTTCAGTGCTGCTGGTGATCCTGGTGGTTTTCGTTTTTCTGCGCAACGCGCGGACTACGTTTATCCCCAGCGTGGCTGTTCCCGTTTCATTGTTGGGAACCTTCGGGGTCATGTACCTGTTGGGTTACAGTCTCGATAATCTTTCCTTGATGGCGCTCTGCGTCTCCACCGGCTTTGTGGTGGATGATGCGATTGTGGTGATCGAAAACATCACCCGCTATCTGGAGAAAGGCATGGCACCGTTCCAGGCGGCGCTGCAGGGGGCACGGGAGATCGGCTTCACGGTGCTGACCATCAGCGTTTCGCTGGTGGCGGTGTTCATCCCCTTGTTGCTGATGGGCGGAATTGTGGGCCGGCTGTTTCGCGAGTTTGCCGTGACCCTCTCCGTGGCCATCCTTGTTTCCATGGTCGTCTCGCTCACCGCGACGCCCTCCATGTGCGCGCATCTTTTGCGGCAGCACGAATCCCATGGCTCGATGTATCGGACCTCCGAACGCGCCTTCAACTGGGTGGTGAAGTTCTATGGAAGGACCTTATCCGCTGTCCTGCGTTTTCCGGCCATTACCCTGACGGTATTGCTCGCGACCATCGCGCTGAACGTATTCCTTTACATCCATGTTTCCAAGGGGTTCTTTCCCCAGCAGGATAACGGACGCATCATGGGTGCGATTCAGGCGGACCAGGACACCTCGTTTCAAGCCATGGACAAAGTCTTGCGGCAGATGGTTGGTATTGTGGTTGCCGACCCGGCGGTGGATACCGTCAACGGATTTACCGGGGGAGGCGGCCCCCGGGGGGGCGCCATGAACACCGCGCAGATGTTCATTTCGCTCAAGCCTCCCGAGGAGAGAAAAATTAGCGCCGACTTGGTTATTGCACGGCTGCGGCCCAAGCTTGGCAGTGTGCCGGGCGCCACGCTCTATCTGCAAGCCGCTCAAGATATCCGGGTGGGCGGCCGCTTCGGCGCCTCCCAGTATCAATTCACCATGCGGGGTGACAATATAAGGGACCTGCAAAACTATGCCCCTCGCATGCTGCAGGAGTTGAGAACCGTCCCGTCGATCGCCGACGTGAACACCGATCAGCAGGACCGCGGCCTCCAGGCCTTCATGCAATATGATCGGGCCACCGCGGCGCGCTTCGGCATTTCGCCGCAACTGATTGACAACACCCTCTACGATGCCTTTGGCGAACGGCAGGTATCGACCATGTATACGCCGTTGAACCAGTATCACGTGGTCATGGAGGTGGCGCCGGAGTTCTGGCAAAATCCCCTGTTCCTTCGCCAGGTTTATGTGCACTCGCCGGCTGGGCAGGAAGTTCCCTTGAATGCCTTTACCAAATATGAGCCCATTACCGCGCCCCTTTCGGTGAACCACCAGAGCCTCTCTCCTTCCGTGACGATTTCCTTTAACCTCCAACCGGGAGTTGCCCTGGGAGATGCCGCAGACGATATTGAGGAAAGGGCTGCCAAGATTGGATTGCCTTCCACCATTCGCACGGGTTTCGCCGGAACCGCGCAAGCCTATCAGGATTCGCTTGGCAGCGAACCTCTGCTGATCGCCGCCGCGCTCATTTCGGTTTATCTGGTGCTGGGTATCCTTTATGAAAGCTACGTCCATCCTGTTACCATTCTCTCCACATTGCCGTCGGCGGGTGTGGGCGCGCTGCTGGCGCTCATGCTTACAAAAACGGACCTGACGGTGATCGCCATTATCGGAATCATCCTCTTGATCGGTCTGGTGAAAAAGAATGGCATCCTGATGGTGGACTTTGCCATTTCCGCCGAGCGGAACGAAGGCAAAATTTCACGCGACGCCATCTACGAAGCATGCTTGTTGCGGTTCCGGCCGATCATGATGACTACCATGGCGGCGATGCTGGGCGCTGTGCCGCTGGCCCTCGGCACCGGCACCGGGTCGGAGTTACGCCGCCCCCTGGGAATCGCGATCATCGGTGGCTTGGTGGTTAGCCAGTTGTTGACGCTGTACACGACTCCCGTGGTTTACCTCTATTTTGATCGGGTGCAAAATTGGCGGCGCGGAACTCGCGATGCAGGACATCAGAACAACATGCCCCTGGCCCCGGAGATCTGACCTTGAGAAGGCGGTAGGCAGTCAGTAGAAAGCAGAAAGGATTAGATAGATGCTCAGATGGGAATTGGGAAGGCAAAAGGCAAAAGGAAAAAGGCAAAAATCAAAACCCAGGTCAGGCGCACTTCTGCGGTTTGACTTTTCCGTTTTGCCTTTTGACTTCCTTTTCTGCCTTTTGCTTACTGGCTTCTGCTTACTTCTTCCTTCCTGCAAGGTAGGGCCAGACTACAAGCGCCCGCCTGCACAAACGCCAACAGCTTACAAGGAACTTCCGCCTGCGGGTTCGTCCGCGGCTGCGGAGTGGGCACCCGCGCAGCCCAGCGACGCCATTGCTCGGGGCAAATGGTGGGAGACCTATAACGACCCAGAGCTCAATGCCTTGGAAGAACAGGTGAGCATTTCCAACCAGAATCTCAAGGCGGCCGAGGCACAATTCCGTGAGGCCAAGCTTTCCGTGCGGAGCGCGCGCTCCTACCTGTTCCCGACCATTACCACGAACCCTTCCATCATCAATTCGCGCTCGGCGATTACCGGAAGTGCCGGCATTCAGAATTTTACTCCGAGTTCGCGCACAACCTATGACCTGCCCGTGGATGTGTCCTACCAGATTGATCTGTGGGGGAGTATCCGGCGCAGCTTTCAGGCAGTTGCCGAGGCCGCCCAAATCAGTGCCGCCCAGTTGGAGAATGCACGGCTGTCTTATCAAGCGGAATTAGCGCAGGATTATTTTTCGCTTCGCGGCTCGGATGGTAATAAGGCGTTGCTCGAAACTACCGTGAAGTCCTATGAGGAATATCTCAAGCTCACCCAGGACAGGTTTAATAATGGTGTGGCGTCGGGCTCCGATGTTGCGCAGGCGCAAACCCAGTTGAACACCGCGCGGGCCCAGTTGATTGATTACGATGTGGCGCGTTCGCAGTTTGAGCATGCCATCGCCGTCCTGACCGGCAAGGCTCCCGCCGACCTGTCCGTCTCTTCCCGTCCCAACAAGATCATGCCACCCCCCATACCGGTGGGAGTTCCCTCCACACTACTTGAGCGTCGCCCCGATATTGCTGCCGCCGAACGGGAGATGGCAATGGCCAATGAGCAGATCGGCATTGCCCAAGCCGCTTACTATCCAAACCTCTCGATCAGCGCCACGGCTGGCGTGGAAAGCACGGCATTCTTAAAGTGGATCTCCTGGCCAAGCCGTTTCTGGTCGGTGGGGCCGCAGTTGGCGGAAACGGTTTTTGATGCGGGCAGGCGCCACGCGGCGGTTCAACAGACATTGGCTGCGTACGACGCTACCGTGGCTGATTATCGCCAATCCGTACTGGTGGGCTTTCAGCAGGTTGAAGATAATCTTGCCGCGCTGCGTATATTGGAGAGAGAAGCGCAAGCTGAAGACGAGGCCGTAAAATCCGCGCAGAATTCATTGGATATTTCCACTTACCAGTACAAGGCCGGCACCGTCAACTACCTCGCAGTAATTACCGAGCAGACCATTCTTCTGCAAGACCAGGTGCAGGCGCTGAACATTAATACGCGCCGCATGACTGCCAGCGTTCTTCTGATCGAAGCCCTGGGCGGCGGTTGGAACACCTCAAAGCTTCCCTCTGTAACTGAATTGAAGGCCGGCAAGTAAAGCGCCTCAGCGCGATGAATAATCAGGCCTACCCACCGGAATTCCATCTTAGGATTTCATCCGCCAGCCCATCGGGCGCGTCCTTTGGCGTGAGGCTGCGAAAGTCCGGAAATCGGTGGAAGGTGATGAAGTTGGCATCGTGCTGGGAGTGGGCGCCGCCCAATCCATCATCATAGGCAGTGCGCGATAAAGCGATCATATCGTTCCCATCAAAGCGAAAGTCTGCATATTGGAACGCGTGTGATTTGACGTCAGGGTGATGCAATACCACGGTGCGGATCGACCAGTGATAGAGATCCGGCGAGGCGACCAGCGCCAGCGTATTGCGGGCGCGCTCGACGTTGAAGCCCGCGTAGCGTTTCGGCACCCAGTTGCTGAGGCTCCAGTAGAGCTTGCTCGCGCGGTCGTAGCGCACTATGAATTTCTTGCAGCCGCCGGGAAAGTTGACGAAGTCCTTCCGCGGATCGAATCCCAGAACCTTGCCGTCTCTGCTGGGCATGGCGACCAGCGCCTTTTCCTGGGGGTCGCGGCAATCCACGCGATACATCGTCATAGGCAAGCCGGATGGCCCAGCGGTGATGGTCCCTTCGATGAGGCCGTGAAAGCCGCCTTCGAGAAATGTCGGATTGTAGACAATCGGCGTCGAGCACGTCCAACTGGAGTCTTTCAGCAGATCGGCCTTGATCGGGGCCGACATGACGAAGAACCGGGAGGACGTCCCCCATCCGTGCGGGCCCAGAAGGTCAAAGACCGACCCAAACCAGACGCGGCCGTTGCACACGATGATGTTGCCGGCGTTGGTCAGGAACGGCGCGTCAGGCCGCAGCAGGCCGTTCTCAGCGCTCGTTGGAATTGTCCACGTTCGCCCCCGGTCCGACGACTTCCGGATGACGAGCCGGCCGTCTCCGGAATTTGTCGACCCGATCAGGTACAGGGCCTTGCGATGCACGAACAGCGTCGGCCAGAACGACGGCGTCACCTTGGGCAGTGGTTCCCATGTCTGCCCGCGATCGTGCGAGATGAAAACGCGCGTGACTCCGCCGGTTCGCTCGCTTGAGCCGGGGCCGAATTCATCGCACGTGGCACAGTACCTTCCATCGGGAAGGATGACGAAGCTGGGAGAGGAAAGGTATATCCCTGTGCTCGCCGGCGAGTGGGACACCACCACTCCCGGTACTTGGGGAAAATCCCCTCCCATGTCGGGTGGACGGAATGCGCTGATGAGTTTCCCTCGACCCAGCAAGCATCCCCCGAGCGCGCCGATTTCCAAGAACTTCCTGCGACTGCACTTCATTCATCCCCCTGACTGATTACCACCCACCCGAGCTTTCGGCACGATCCTCCCGAGGTAAGCGTCCGATTCGCAAAAACTATCTCTGCATTCCAGAACCGTTTGACCCCGATTTCTCACCAGCCTCCGCGATTCCCTATGGTGGTGTTCTCAAGCCCCAAGGGGTTCGCGCGGAATCAATGCCACGGCAGGGCAGCGGCGTGCTGAACCTGCTCCCTTCCCGGACCATAGTGCGAAATAGGGTCTGGCAGAGCCTACAGATTCTACTCGGATTCTCTCCTCCTGCACCACTTACATGTTGCCGATCAGCGGCAAGGGGCCTGTTGTCAGCCGGGCAGTTTGTCATGCGGTTTTCGCATTGTGACAAAACCATGTAACCGGCTTTTTATCAGTATGTTCTCAGCTATGGGACATGAAAAATGCCCTCTTGCGACCTGTATTTTCAAGATGTTACCAGCTTTGGTGGGTTTGTCACGGGGAGCACGCTCCGGACACAAAGTCGCCATGCAATTCGAGGGCCGGGGCGGGCCGTTTCCGCTCTCGGCTTGGCAACCTTTGGCCCCGGATCGAGCTGGAAATTGGGATCGGCAAATTGCATGATAAAATTCTCTCTGCCCGGTCCACGAATTCCCCCCGCTTCCGGGCAAGCCCTGCGTCATGCAACGATTGTAGCCTATAATAAACTTCTGGTCAAGCAAAGAATACGGCGTGGTCGGGGGGGCGGCCCTGTCGGTGAGCATATCCCTGGTGCCTAACCTCAATTCACACTACGGCATTGTAAGGGGGGGCCTTCGCCCCTCGATAATGCGGTT
Source organism: Acidobacteriota bacterium (assembly GCA_031292775.1). GTDB lineage: Bacteria > Acidobacteriota > Terriglobia > UBA7540 > UBA7540 > Bog-366. The sequence goes on from JARLGN010000199.1 coordinate 8,336, forward strand.
TTTCTGATGATGTAAGCGCCCCACTCCCGTGAACAGCGTGCGCGGGCGCACCGAGCCTGATTTCGGAGTGCGACGAGTCGCCGCACTCCGAAAGGTCGCTCCGCATGCCCGGGGTGAGAATTCCGGGTTAAGCCTGTGGCGAATTTGGGCAGCCATATGTTACTTTACCGCAGGGCCGCGCCAGGGCATGGAGCGGAATCGTGTCCATTCACAGTTGGGTTTATTTCATGCAGTGGAGCATGAACATGCTGACGAGCAACCGCATCCGAATCCCGTTGATTGCCGCTATCTCGACCTTCGCGTTGCATTTGATTGGCAATCCGCACTATGGATTTTTCCGCGATGAACTCTATTTGATCGTTTGTGGACGCCACCCGCAGTGGGGCTATGTTGACCAGCCTCCCGTGACGCCACTGCTCGCCGCCGGATCGCAGATGTTCGGCCACTCCCTGGTACTTTTGCGCGCGATTCCCGCGTTCTTTGCTGCTGCGGGCGTGTACGTTACGTGCTTGCTTGCCACGGAGTTGGGGGGAGGAGCCTTTGCCGAGATCCTTGCCGCGATCCTGGTGTTCTTTGCCCCGGTGCTGATGAACTTTGGCATGAAGGTTTCCCCTGATGTCGTCGGCCTTTGGCTGTGGCCCCTGGCGGCGCTCCACACGCTACGGCTTACGAAGGGCGCCAATCCCCGCGGATGGCTGGTGGTGGGCGCTGCCGTCGGGATCTGCCTCCAGAGCAAATATACGGTGGTGTTCTTCTTTGCAGCCTTGCTGCTCGGTCTCCTCCTCACTCCTGAACGGCGGATTCTCTTCTCGCGCTGGTTTCTGGCGGGGTGCGGTGTGTGCGGAGCGATCGCCTTGCCGAATTTCCTTTGGCAGGTGCATTACGGGTTCCCCACGCTGGAATTCCTCCGCAACGCCGGGCACGGGAAGAACCTGATCGTCGGCCCCGTTCAATACGTGTTTCAGCAACTCTTCATCACCAATGTATTCCTCGCCCTCTTGTGGATCATCGGCCTCGTCTGGCTTTTGTGGAACGCGCGTCTGCGTTTCCTGGCTTTCACCTATGTGATCTTGATTGCCTTAATGATCGTGCTGCATGGAAAGCACTACTACCCCGCCGATGTTTACCCGTTTCTCATGGCGGCGGGAGGTGTAGCGATCGAGGTCTGGACGAATCGTTGGAAACTGCTTCGCCCGGCTGTAGCCGCAGCCGTGATTGTCTTGGGTCTCGTTTTCGTTCCGTTCGCAATGCCGATCTTGCCGGAAGAGCAGGCGGCCGCGTATACAAACTGGCTATTCAAGACATTGCACCTCTCACGCCAGGCCGTGGCGACGGAGCATCAAAGTCTGCCTGCCCTCCCCACCGATTGGGCGGATATGCACGGCTGGCCCGAAATGGCCGCCACCGTCGCAAACGTGTATCAGTCGCTTACACCAGGCGAGCGCGCGCAGGCAGCCATCGTAGCAGGGAATTACGGCGAAGCAGGGGCCCTTGATTTCTTCGGGCCGCAGTACGGATTGCCGCCGGCAATCAGTGGACACAATCAGTATTATCTCTGGGGAACGCGGGGTTACAGCGGCGACGTGATCATCGATGTGGGGGGAGATTGCGGAGCCCGCGAACATTTGTTCCAGAGCAGCGAGCGCGCGGCCACCTTTACGTCGCCCTGGGTCCAACCGTTCGAAGACGGCATCCCCATCATGGTCTGCCGCGGCATCCAGAAGCCTCTGTCAGAGCTGTGGCCAAGCGTCAAGGCGTATCGATAGATTGCTTGGCATTACCATTTGGGGTAATACGTCACTTCGGAGGGCCGGTTGGGGTCTTCAATCCATGACCCCATGGCCTGCTTCTTTGACATTTCGTGGTACTTTTCCAGCTTATCGAAATCCAATTCCACACCCAATCCCGGACCAGTCGG
>JARLGN010000030.1 GCA_031292775.1 Acidobacteriota bacterium
GACAAGCTGCGCACCTTCCCTGGCAAAGAGTTGAGCTGTCGCTCTCCCGATACCGGAACCGCCTCCCGTCACTATTGCAACTTTCGCCTGGAATTTACCCAAAGGACTCACTCCTTCAAGCATTGACGATGACTTGCAACTTCATATCACGGCATCCGCCATCGAACCTCGGCAGATTCCCGTCACTGACTGGCTCATGATTTTGGGCGAATGTTACAAACGAATTCGGGCTTGCCCCGGATGCCGAGATTGATGTGAAACAGTTTCCCTCCGAAGTAACCTGCATCGGGGTCGTATCCCGGGGGCATTTCCGGCATCGGGTCCGATTTACCAGCCGACGTAATGAACATGTCGGTCAACTCCGGGCCGCCAAAGGCCAGCGAAGATGTCTGCTTGGCGGGCGTATCGATTCGCCGCTCGATCTTTCCGTCCGGGTCGTAGCGAACAACACAACTCCCGTACCATTCCGCCGACCACACGAATCCCTCTGCATCCACAGTCAAACCGTCGGGTATACCACTAGTTGCCGCAACCTTTTTGAAGATGCGGCGGTTCCTGCCGACTCCGGCGGCCACATCGTAGTCATACGCGAAGATGGTACGCGCAACAGAATCGGTAAAATACAAGGTGTGGCAATCGGGAGAGAATCCCAATCCGTTGGACAGATGGAAGCCTTCATCAATGATGCGGGCGGTGCCGTCGGTGTCCACACAGATCAATTTACCGAGTGGGTATTTCTCGCTCGGATTATAAAACACCGAGCCTGCCAGCAGGCGGCCTTGGGGGTCAGCGACGCAATCATTCATCTGCAGCTTGGAACCGTCTGCTTGCGCAGCCACCAGCCGTGGGCTCCCCTCCCCATCCCATAGCCAGATTCCGGAAGTATTGGTTATCACAAAACCTCCCGACTGGTTTAGGGCGCAGCCGTAGATTTCCAAACCTTCCTTGACGACACGATGTGTCTTTGGGATCCAGTCGCAGCAATAGAACTTCAGGCCGACGCAGTCCGTCCAGTAGAGGCGGCTGTGTTTGGCGTCCCAGAGCGGGCTCTCACCGCACAAATCACCGTAGTCGGCAACGACGGATAATTCTGGCACGTTAATTCCCTCCCCTGACTCACGTTTATCTCTGCCAGTTATTCCAACCTAATGAACCTGATCATTACCATCAGGTCCCAGCAGGTCGCGATACTCAGGCTCAAGGCCGGCCTTGTCAGCCGCGACTTTCGGGAAACTGCGCTCGGTCGGTGCAATGTCAAAGTAATTGTCATGTTCGTGACAGGTGGCAATCCTGTTTTGTACCCTGTTGTTGTAATTCATCGATTTGCTGACATTGTATACCACGTTTCCGGTCACCTCGATAAACCCGCTTCCTTCATCGAGATAAATCCCGCCCGGCCTGCCGACATCATCGTGAATGACATTGCCGCGAATGACGGAGCCGGGCATGTTGCCAAGGCAATAAACCCCGCCGCCGTCATTGCGCTGCAGCATGACGTTATGGATATGGTTATATTCGCAGCGAAGGTTTTGCGAGGGCGTGGGCTCCTTATAAAAGAAGGGCTCCCAATAATCAGCGTTCCCCCCTCCGGCATCCTCTTCGCCCCATCCCCACCCGACCGAGATGCCCGAATAAGGCAGGTCGCAGATTTCGTTATGCGCGATAACTGTTCCATCGGTATACCCGGCAAAGATTCCGACCCCGGCAACGTACTGGATAGCCACATCATGGATATAGTTGTTCATGATCTGGTTGTTCTTCATGACTTCACGAAGGTCGCGGGGATGGTGGTCAATGACGTCGCCAACCTGGATGGCGGAACCCGACAGATCATGGAATTTACAACCGGAGATGATGTTGTCTTGTGAACCGTACTCCAAGTCGACTCCGCCGCTTCCGAATTGGGTGAAGGTGCAGCGCTCGAAGCGGATCGACTTCGCGGCATGCAGGATGATATTCGCAGGACTCTTGATTTCCTCATTGTGAAGGTTGGCCACCGTCCCGCCATCCCGCGCGATCACATTCTGGGGACTCATAACAAAGTTGGCCTGGACGTCAACGAGGCCGATCTGGCTGGGCCGCAACCAGGAGGCGTGGCAGAAGGTGATTCCCTGGAATTGAATGTTGTGCACAGGAGCGTCCAGTGTTCCCTCAAGGTCCATCAGCTTTTCCACAACCGGTGCAACGACCTCCGCAGAGTTCATGTCCTCGCCTGCTTGCGGGATGTAATACACCACATGGGCAGTCTTGTCGAGGTACCATTCACCGGGCGAATCCAGAAGTTCGCGAGCGTTCTCGATGTAAGTGGGAAAGGCGGCGTGTACGCCATCCTTCAGCCGCGCCAGCGTGAAGTACGGTTGCTGCATGGTAACGACGGTAGTGGAGCCCTCTTTCGCGATCTTTTGGACCTTGCAGATGGTCCGGTCCCATTCCAGATCGTAAATGAACTCGATATCGCTCTGGTTTCCCCAGGCGGCCATGCTCCCGTCGGAAGTCTTATACCCGTAACCTCCGTTAAGTTCGGCCCCCGGCAGCATGCCTCCCCTCGCCCTCACCGCGCGCACACCATTAACATAAAGCTGCCGGAAGTCAGGGATGTCCGTCTTCGCTCGCCAGACGTTTCCCGAATCCCTTTCCCACCCCGTTATCCTCTTACCTCCACAAATGGAAACCTTCTCGCCAGGGTAGTTCCTGTAGATAATGTTGTGGCCGTTCCTTCCTGAGTCCTTCTCATCGAAAAGAAGAGTCTGGTCAATGTGGTACGTCCCGGCCCGAAGATAGACGACGATGTCCTGGGTCATGTTCTTATTCATCGTCCTGACGGCATTCCGGGCCGCCGTTAAAGTTTTAAAGGGCTGTGCCTCCGTACCCGAATTGCCATCATTGCCGTTGGGCGAAACATAGTATGCCGTCTGCTGCGAAAACCCCTGAGTGGCAACACACAGAACTGCGGCGGCGACGTACGTGCAGAGAACCAGGGGGAAACATTTTTTCATTTTCTGCCCTCCATCTCGAATTGATAAAAACCACTGGAATCACACTTGCTATAAGGTGTGCCATCCAAACCAGCAGCCTGATGAAGAAGTCCCCGCGAGACCATCAGCAACTTGCCGCCATTATTGAACTTAAATGAGTTGCCCGCTGGAAGCGTGCGCTCCGCCACTGCTCCAAGGAATCTTGGATCAGCGTCTTAGACTAATGTCGCAATCTCGGTCCCCGCGAACATGCCGCTTATTCTTAGCACCTAATACCATCTCTTACTCGTAAAATAAAATACTAGTTCGATACAATAAAACAATTACCCCGTCCAAATTGACTATCGGCATGGAGTTTAAGGTCATCATCCTGCTCGCCTTCCCCCGAGTAGCGTCAAAACTCTTACTGCGTCAAAGCAAGTACTTGGAGCTTCATGGCAACCGGTAATTGGTGTTCAATTCCGGATTACCAAAATTGACTTTGTGGCTATGTTGTCCACGAGCCGACCGAGTAGGTTTGAGTTGCTCATGACCAAGTCAATGCGAGCTTGGCACTTGATTCTCTTCATCGCACTGGGAGTGTCACTGGCGCCCTGGACTTTCGCGGCAGGGGCACATACTCCCCAGAGTGTTCAGCAACAGTACCTTTGTAATCAAAACAAATATCTAAGAAATTCACGCGGGGACATGCGCGGAGGCCAGGCCGTCGCACTGCCTGAACTTGTCATTGTCCTGGCGCCGGAAGTTCGCGGCGGCCCGCTTCCCCGGCGCTTCCCCAAGGGGAGCGGCCTGGTACGGCTCGAGCCGCATGCCCACAGTCCCCACTCCCTGACGCCGGGTTTCTTCACCGCGGCCGATCCCCAAACATCGTTTGATGGCGCCCGAATACTCTTCGCTGGTCAGAATGCGGCAGATTCAGCCTGGCAGATCTGGGAAATGAATGTGGACGGCACGAGCGTTCGGCAAGTCACCCACTGCGCGGACGATTGCCTGAAGCCTGCCTACCTGCCTCGCGGCGAAATTGTCTTCACGGCGGCCTCCCAGGGGCCACACGATTCTCAACTTTGGGTTTGCAAGGCTGATGGATCTAACTCCCACCCCATTACCTTCGGGCCGGGCGACTTCCAGGTGGAGACGGTTTTGCAGAATGGCGCGATCATTGCTTCGGCGCGCTCGCCGCTCGTTCCATCGAGAGGGCTGCCTGCCGACCGTCACCTTTACACGTTGCGACCTGATGGCAGCGGCCTGGCAACCTTGCGCTGTGACCATCAGCACCCGGCTTTACGCAGCCAGGCGCAAGAACTCGCCGACGGTGCGGTGATTTTTGTGAAGGCTCCCCTTGGCAGCCGGAACCAGGGTGGGGATTTGACCTGGATTCGCCGGGGGGCATTGCACAATTCACCCCTCATGGCCGCGCCTGTTCTCACATCATCACCAAAACCCATCAACGCAGGTGAATTGCTGGTGGCGCGAGAATCCACTACAAGTGCCCGCGCAGTAAAGAAGCTGACGCTCTACGCCTTCGACACCGCCAACGGCACCTTCGGCGCACCCGTTTACGAGGATCCGAAACTCTCATCGGTGGAGGCCATTCCCGTGGCTGCCCACGAAGCGCCGCGTTGGTATTGGAGCACGCTGAATCCCGAACTTCACAGGGGATATTTCGTTTGCATGGACACTCATCTTGCCGACAGTTTTCCCCACCAGCGGATCGCGGCAAAGATCACTCGGGTTCGCGTGCTGACGCTCGATTCCACCAGACAGACTGAGACCTCTTTGGGAGAGGCCCCGGTGGAGGAAGACGGTTCCTTCTATATCGCTGTTCCACCTGACCAGCCCGTCAGGTTTGAAGTTCTCGACGCCGCCGGACGAGTGATCCGTGCTCAACGCAGTTGGATCTGGTCGCGCTCCGGCGAGGAACACGGATGTGTGGGCTGCCACGAGGATCGCTCCGTGGCGCCTGAAAACCGCTGGCCGTTGGCGCTTCGCCGCTTTGACACACCCACGCTGCTACTCGGCAGTCAGCAGAAGGCAGCAGGCAGTAAGCACTAGGCAGAAACAGCCTCGCCATATTGGCACTTGATCTGCCCGGAGTGAGTAATGAAGCTCATGAATCTATTCTCCGCTCGACTATTCGTTTTGACAGCTATTGCCGTAATGCTGGTTTGTGCGGGTATGCGAACGCCTGCCCAGAGTCCGGCGCCGAAGAACCCACCCCCATCCTCGCTTGTGACTTACGAGGACGTCACGGAGAAGGCCGGCATTCACTTTAAGCACTCATTCGGCGAGCAGAAACTCAGTTCCATCATGGAGGCCACGGGTTCCGGCTGCGCCTGGATCGATTACAACAATGACGGACTGCTGGACCTGTACGTGGTCAGCGGCCGCTATGTGGACGGCGTCACACGTTTTTCCAAGCCCGAAGGCGCGGACGCCACCAATCATCTGTACCGCAATAACGGCGATGGAACCTTTACGGATGTTACTGCGCAAGCCGGTGTGGGCGGCAAGGGTTTCGGCATGGGCGTAACCGTGGGTGACTATGACAACGACGGCTATGAAGACATTTTCGTGACCAACTGGGGATCCTCGATCCTTTACCACAACAACGGCAACGGCACTTTCACCGACGTGACGGCCAAAGCAGGTGTCGAAAATCCGCACTTCGGCACCGGCGCGGCGTGGATCGACTACGATCGCGACGGAAAACTCGATCTGTTTGTGGGCAACTACCTGAAGTTTGACCCCAACGCCAAGCGCGAGTATTTCTCTGCTGACGCCTTCCCCGGCCCGCTTGATTACGAGGGCGACGCGAATCGTCTTTTCCACAACAATGGTGACGGCACCTTCACCGACGTCTCGCACAAGGCGGGCATCGACAACCCCCTGGGGCGCGCCATGGGTGTAACCGTAGGCGATTACGATAACGACGGATGGCCCGACGTCTACATCGCCAACGACACGATGGAAAGCTACATGTACCACAACAATCATGACGGCACATTTACCAATGTGGCGGCGGACGTGAACACTGCTTTTGGAGCCAATGGCGAAGCGACCTCTGCGATGAATCCGATCTTCGGCGATTACGACAACGACGGCTGGCTGGACCTGTTCGTCTCGGACATGCGATACCACCGGCTGTTTCACAACCCGCAGGGCAAAGGCTTCTGGCTCGACACCACGGTGGAGACGGGCGTAGCCGCGGTTTCCGGCCAGTATGTGGGATGGGGCGACGGCTTTTACGACTATGACAACGACGGCTGGAAGGATCTCTTCGTTGTGAACGGGGGCCTGCACTGGCTGATTCCCATGGAGGATTCCCTGCTGCGCAATAACGGCGACTCGACATTCACCGATGTGTCGGCGCACGCGGGCGACTACTTCAAGTTCAAGAAGGTGGGACGCGGCGCCTGCTTTGGAGATTACGACAACGATGGTTACATGGACGCGTTTATTCTAGTGCTGGGCGGTAAAGGTGTCCTGCTGCACGCCAAGCCCCCGACCACTGGCCCGCGCAATCATTGGTTGACTGTCAAGTTGGTAGGCACACGGAGCAATCGCGATGGATTCGGCGCACGGCTGGAAGCCATCGCGGGTGACTTGCACCAGTACGTCGAGGCAACTTCAGAAAATGGTTATCTCTCGCAGGGCGATCCGCGCCCCCACTTCGGCCTGGGCCAACATGCGGCCGTAGATAAGCTGATCATTCACTGGCCCAGCGGCACGGAGCAAGTGCTGGAACACGTAAAGGCGGATCAAATCCTGACAGTAAAGGAACCGAATGAAGTGTCCGCGCCCGGAGGCAAAGCGCGGTAAGTACGAAGAACAAGGCAAAGTGCAAAATGCAAAAGGCAAAGCCAGGGAAAGTACAAATGTCCAGCCTTCGTCTCCTCCATTCACAGCGTGGGAACCGCACGTCGTACCGGGGCTTCTACTTTTGCCTTTTGCCTTTTGCCCTTTGCCTTCTGACTTGCTTTTCGGAAATGGCAGCCCCAATCAATCCGCAGTCCGCCGAACCTGCAGAGCCCGAATATCTGACGCCCGTTGAAATCAAGTTCGCCTCCGATGGTAAGAAGTTGTACGTGGTTTGTGAGGGCAATGAATCCGTTCTGGCACTGGACACGCAGACCAGGCAAGTGGTCGCAAAAGCCAAAGTCGGCCACAAACCACGGGGGCTCGCGGTTTCACCGGACGGCAAGACACTTTATGTTTCTAATGAATGGAGTGATACCGTCAGCGAAGTTGACGTGGCCACGTTTAGCGTAAAACGCACGCTCAAGACCGGCTGGGGACCGGTGGGGCTGGTCACGGATCGCACTGGCAAAACGCTGTACGTTGCCAACAGCATCGCCGATAGCGTGTCACTGATCGACCTCGCCTCGGGGACGGAAATCAAACGCTTCACCACGCATCGATACCCGGAGCAGGTGCTGCTTTCGCGTGATGGCCGGTGCGTTTACGCTGCGAATCTTCTTCCGCACTTGGGGCCCTACGACCAGCCGCCGGTTTCGGAGCTACTTGTGCTCGATACGAACAAGCAAGTGGTGGCTGAGCGCATTTTGATCCCCGGCGCTATCGAACTGCGCCACATTGCCGAAGCTCCGCTACAAGGTGGATACCTCATCGTCCCGCTGGTGCGCCCAAAGAATCTTGGCCCGCTGATTCAAGTCAACCAGGGGTGGACGATGACCCACGGGATGGCGGTGGTCCGTCCCGCCCCCAACACATCGGTGGGTGAAGCCGGTTCCAAGGTAACCCAAGTGCTGCTCGACGATATCGATTACTACTTTGCCGGCAATGATGGGGTGGCCTTTACACCCGACGGGCGACGGGCGCTGGTTACATCTTCTGACGCCGACACGGTTTCGATTTTGGACACCGCTCACCTCGCGCAGCGGCTGCGGCAGTATCCGGGGGAAGAGCTTGCGAATCGCCTGGATTCCGCCGCCACCTTCGTGGTAAAGCGCCTGCCGACGGGACACAATCCGACCTCGGTGGCGATTACTCCAGACAGCCGCTGGGCTTACATCTCGAACCGCCTCGACGATTCCGTGACCATCATCGACCTGGCACAATCGAAGGTTGCCGCCACGATCGATCTGGGCGGGCCCAAAGAAATTACGCTGATGCGGCGCGGTGAGCAGATGTTTCACGCCGCGAAGTATTGCTATCAGGGTCAGTTCGCCTGCGCCACATGTCATCCCAACTCGCATCTGGACGGATTAGCGTGGAATCTGGAAACGCCCCAACTCGGCCGCGACCGCGTGGCCAACCGCACTCTGCGAGGAATTCGTGAGACGGCACCCTACAAGTGGAACGGCCATAATCCCGACCTTGCTACGCAATGCGGTCCGCGCATCGCCAAGTTCTTGTTCCGTTCCGAGGGATTTAATACCGCGGAACTGGAAGCGCTGCTTACGTACATGAATAACATTCCGCTGCCCGCCAACCGGCATCTCGCGCCTGACGGGCAGTTGACCGAAGCTCAGGAGCGGGGCAAAACCATTTTCTACCGTCAGTACACCAATAGTGGGCAGGTCATTCCTGCGGAGAACCGCTGCGACACTTGCCATCCGGCCGAGACGCATTACACCGCTCGCATCAGCACCGACGTGACTTCTAAAACCGAGTACGACACCAATGGAATGTTTGATATTCCTCAACTCGACCGAGTCTACGAAGACGCGCCCTATTTGCACAATGGAGAGGCACTGACATTGGAAGAAATCTGGACGGTGTTCAACAACAAGGATACGCACGGCATCACGTCGGATATGAGCAAGGAGCAGTTGAACGACCTTATTGAGTTCTTGAAAACGCTGTGACCATTTGTGATTGGCGATTGGTGATCTGCGATTTTCGATTTTGGATTGACGATTCGGGTGAGTGATGCGCGAATGGTGCTTTTCGACGAGTCGATCATGGAGTTCGGATTTACTGCCCTCGCCCCCTTGGGGGAGAGGGTGGCCCGCAACCGCCGTTTTCACCAGGCGGGACGGGACGGGTGAGGGGGTTTAAACCGTGGGGAATGACACTAGTTTGATCCAGGACGTTCGGATGGGTACTGCCCCTCTCACCCCCACAACGAGCAAAACGTGGGGCCCTCTCCGCCTTGCGGTTCCCCCTCTCCCCCTGGGGGGCGAGGGAAGAAGAATTCTTAATCCCCATGCGGGGTCCCCCACATATCACCTGCCGTCTACCGTTTACAGATTTCCCCACTTTTGCCTTTTGGTTTTTGCCTTTTGCATTTTGACTTGCTCTATCTCCCTCGCCGCCCCGCGGCCGCACCTCATAACCCGCTGGGAGAATTACACCATCGCCAACGGCATGCCCGATGCCAAGGTCTTCTGCGTCACGGTGGACGGCCCGCGGGTATGGGCAGGCACGGAAAACGGATTGGTCCTGATCCAAAATGGCAAGGTGGCGAAGGTCTATCTACCCGCTGACGGGCTGGCTCACCGGGCGGTGATGGGCATCGCCGTGGACAGGAGCACGGACGACCTGTGGATCGCCACGTTTGGCGGCATCAGCCACTTCTCCGGCGGGCACTTTGAGAATTTCACCAACCTTACCAGCGGCCTGCTGAACGATATCTGTTACGGCATTGCCGTAGTGGATCGCTCCGTCTGGGTGGCCACCACCGCGGGGGTGAGCCGTTACAACACCCTTAGCGGAGAGTGGAGCAGTTGGAGTGAGAAAAACGCTCCGTTCCACGAGCCCTGGGCGTACGGCATCGCGCCCGCGGGAAACAAGATGTATTTCGCCATCTGGGGCGGCGGCTTGCTGGAGTACGACGTGCAGGGAAACTACTGGAAGCCTTACACCGATCCTGACGAGGAAATGGAAATCGTCCTCTTCAAGAACCAGGGCCTCATCCACATCATCGTTTCCAATGTCGCATGGAATCCCGACACCAGGATGATTTGGGCCTCCACCTACTTCGGCTTAAGCGGGTACGACGGCCGCAATTGGCACAACTATTTGTCCAAGGACAGCGGACTGGCTTCCGACTTCATCAACGCGCCCAAGTCCCGCCGCAACGAGGTCTGGGCCTGCACGGATAAGGGGCTCAGCATGCTCGATTACACAACCAACACCTGGGTCACATACCGGCCCGGCAAACAAAAGGGTCAGGGCGAAATAGAGATTACCTGGCCCGACGGCAGGAAGCAGAAACTCACCACAGACACCGCCCTGGCCCACAATTACATTCTGAATATGGATTTTCAAGGGGAAGACATTTGGGTGGCGACAGCTCTGGGGCTGAGCCACGGCATTCGCGATTCTGAAAAGGAGATTCAACTTTATGCCAGCTTCACAAACTCTCAGCGAATTGGAAACAACCCCACAGGCCGTTTCCAAAAAGGCAATTAGCGCTCCGGAAGCCTTGAATGAGGCCTACCACTATTCCAAGCCGTCGTCGTTTTCTCGTGGACTGCGGCTGGATATCAAGGGCATCACCATCCTGCTGATCTCCGGCACGGCCAGCATTGATGATGCTGGAAAGACGATCCACGTGGGTGATTTCCGCGCCCAGACACGGCGAACCTATCAAAACATCACAAGATTGCTGGAAGCTGAAGGCGCCACCTGGAAGGATGTCGTGCGCACCACTTGTTACTTGCGCGACATTGAGCGCGACTACGAAGCCTTCAACGAAATCCGCACGCAATTCTTCCATGAGCAGGGCCTCAACCCGCTGCCCGCCTCCACCGGGATCCAGGCAATCTTGTGCCGGCCGGATTTGCTGGTTGAGATGGAAGCCATGGTGATCTTCGATTCCGACCGCGGCACCGGCACGAACGGAGGGGAACAGAAGGCCGCGGCGTAAGAAGAGTAGTGGTTAGTGGTCAGCGGTTGGCCGATGCTCTAGCTGATGGCTGACAACTCCGAAGGAGTGGCTATGAATATCTCCGGACAACTCACCGTGGATGATTTGCCGCGTGTTTGTCCCCTCCTCTGCCGCCAAACCAACCCTGGTTACGGCGGGGATCAGACTCGCGTGGTGGAAGTGGGAGGCGTGCGCTTCGGTAACGGCAGCCCGGTAGTGATTGCCGGGCCGTGCGCGGTGGAAAGCCATGAGCAGACCCTGGCCGTGGCCCGCGCCGTGAAGCACGCGGGGGCCGACATGCTGCGCGGGGGCGCCTACAAACCCCGCACCTCGCCGCACGACTTCCAGGGCATGGGAGTCGAGGGACTCTGCATCCTGCGCATCGCCCGAGAGGAAACCGGGCTGCCCATCGTCACGGAAGTCATGGATACCCGGCTGGTGGAGCAGGTGGCCCAGTACGCCGACATGCTCCAGATCGGTTCGCGTAACATGCAGAATTATCCACTCCTGGCAGAGGTCGGACGCGCGGGCAAACCCGTGTTATTGAAGCGCGGCATGGCGGCCAGCCTGGGTGAGTGGCTGGGCGCCGCCGAATACATTGCCAAGCAAGGCAACCTCAACATCGTTCTCTGCGAACGGGGCATCAAGGCGTTTGCCGCCGGAGAATACTCACGCTACGTGCTGGACTTGAATGTTATCCCTGCCGTGCTGGCAAACACCTTCCTGCCCGTGATCGTCGATCCCAGCCACGCCACGGGTGTTGCTTCCATGGTCGAGCCAGCCAGCCGCGCGGCGCTGGAATTTGGGAGCCACGGTCTGCTGATTGAAGTCGCCGATTTTGCCACCGGACGGCCGCGCTGCGACGCGGACCAGGCAATCGACGGCAAAACCCTGGCACGCATCGTGAAATTCGCGCATCACCGCCACGAACAACTGCTGTTTGCGCGGCAGGCGGCGTGAGATTGAAAGGCACCACGCGCTGAGACGCAGAGGCGCGGAGCAGAAGGCAGAACCTATGAGAAGACCATTGCTGTTCGCCCTCCTTTTAGTTGCCGTGGCGATCCCCATGACGGCACAGCAGTACAAAGACACCGAAGATACCCCCAAAGACACCGTCATCAAGCGGGATGAAACGGTCAAACCGGACAGCCGTTACGCCAACATGCCGGATGAAGCCGTTCCCTACCGGCGCTTCACCAAGCCTTACTACGACTGGTTTGTGCGCGAAGACACCCTTGAGTATCACGGCGCTGCCGACAAGCGGCCGGATGGCAATCCCGCCCAACTGAATGAAATCGCGATCGGATTCATGAGCCCCATCGAGAACAATCCCGAATCCATTTTCGGCATCCCGGAGCTCCACGGCGCGCAACTGGCCCTGGAACAAGCCAACGCGCGCGGCGGGTACAAAGGCAAGCCTTACGCCCTGAAGATTCACAACGAATCGGCTCTGTGGGGAGCATCATCCGCCGAACTGGTGAAGATGCTCTTTAACGAAAACTGCTGGGCCATGCTCGGTTGCGTGGATGGGCAGAACTGCCACATTTCTCTGCGGGTGTCGTTAAAACTCGAAGTCCCGATTATCGACGTGGGCACAACGGACCCAACCGTTACCGAGACCCGCATTCCTTGGCTGCTCCATGACTTCCCTGACGACCGCCAGCAGGGTTACACCCTGGCGGATTACGTCTTCAAGGCCCTGAGACTGAAGCGGATTGCTGTGCTTCGCACCCAGACGCGCTACGCACGTATTGGCGTAGCCAAGTTCAACGATGAGGCGCGGCGCATGGGCCGTCAGCCGGTGCTGGAAGTCAAGTTCGAGCGCGGCGACAAGGACTTTACGCACCAACTCCAGATGCTGCGCGACGCCAAGGTGGAAGGTATAGTCCTGTGGGGTGAGGCTACGGAAGCGGGACTGATTCTGAAACAGATGCGCCAGATGGGCATGAAACAGCCGGTATTCGGCAGCAGCCGCCTGGCGCATTCACCGTTGCTCGAAGTCGCGGGACCGGCGGCCGAGGGCCTGGTCGTCACTGCCGCGCTTGACCCCACGCGCAAGGACCCCAAATGGCAGGCTTTCCGCGATGCTTATCGGCAGAAATTCAACGAGGAGCCCATCGACTACGCGGCCTACGCCTACGATGGCATGAATCTCCTGATCGCCTCCATCAATAAGGCCGGCCTCAACCGCGGACGCATCATGGACGCCTTGCGCGACTATCAGATGAAGACCTACCAAGGCGTGGCGGGAACGATCTACTTTGACCACACGCTCAACAACCTGGCCCCCGTCAACCTGGCGCGCGTGAAGGACGGCAAGTTCGAATACTGGCTCGCGCCGCGACAGCATGGGCACGAGGGCGATAAAACCGGGGTTCGGGATTAGGGATCAGGGATTCGGGATCTTAAATCTTGGAATTTGCTCGCGCCCTTCAACCTTCAACTTTGAGTTTGTCATCATCGAACATGCGTTCACCCACCCACTTTCGCTGCCTTCTGCTGATACTCGCCGCCGTGGCCTTTTCTTCCACGTCCAGCGTCGCACAGTCTCCATCCGCCGCTCCCTACGCCGCCATTGACCGCAATGCGGTGAATTACAATGGCCCGGGGCGCGATGCCGGACACGATTTGGCAGGCGCAGAAATCCGAATCGGATTGCTTGCCCCGCTTTCCGGTTCCCTGCAGGCGGAAGGCGATGCTCTGCGGCGCGCTGCCCAGATGGCGATTGATGAAATAAACGGGTCCTCCCCTCTTGGCCTTTCCGGTGGCAATCATTTGAGTCTCGTGGCCCGCGACGAGAGCGGGCCGTGGGGGCAAGCCTCCAAGCAAGTTGTACAGATGGTATTTGATGATCGGGCGGTGGCGTTGATCACCTCGTCAGATGGAGGCACGGCGCATTTGGCCGAGCAGGTGGGAAACAAAATCGGCGTGCCGGTGTTGACGCTTTCCACCGACACCACCACAACGGAAATCAATTTACCGTGGATCTTCCGGATGGGCACCACCGACACGGCACAGGCGCAGGCGTTCGCCCGCGACATCTTCCAAATCAGAAAATTTAAGCGCGTTGTGCTGCTGAACCAGGACGACCGCGATGGCCGCATAGGAGGCGATGAATTCGCCAAAGCAGCGCGCGAGATGAGCACCCCTGCGCCCATTCGAATCGTAGTGGAGCCCGGAAACCTACCGGAAGAGACGGGGATGAAGGAACTGGAAACGGCCCAGGCAATCGTTATCTGGACAGACGCCGCGGCCGCCAACCTGCTGACCGCACGATTACGTAATTCACTGCCCACTGTACCTGTTTACCTGTGCCACAAAGCGGCGGAAAGTGATCCAGGCAACAACGGCCAACTTCCCTGCCCCACGTGTGTCAGCCAGGACGGCAACCGGTGGATTGCCTCGGCGGCGGAAAGCCCGGAGGCTTGGAGGGCATTCCGCCAACGCTACCAAAAGCTCTACGGCGCCGAACCCGGCCTTGGCGCAGCGGAAGCCTACGATGCCGTGCGTATTCTCGCCGCCACCCTCCGCCAGTCCGGTCCCAACCGGGCGCGGTTGCGCGACGCACTCGCCGGAATATCCGGCTTCCCCGGCGCCTCAGGAGTTATCTCCTTCGATCGCGCCGGAAATGACACCTCACCGGTTGTACTTCTTAAAATCAGGTAGGAATTCCGGATTGGCTTCCGATCCACAGGCGACAAGTTGAGCACGAGCGGGCTCAACCATCCTGGTGGGAATCATCAGGACTTGGCGTGGGGTGGCGTTTCACGTTTGGTAATTCCCGCACCTTCTTTAATAGTGAGGAACTGGTTGGAGGCAATATTAGTGAACCTCTCCACCTTCTGAGTGGTGGGCCACTTGACCTCGATTAAGTCTACTTGTGAAGATTCTCCCAGTCCAAAATGCAGGCGCAGGTCGCTCTGCGACATCACACTTGTGCCGGAGTGAACTTCGTCGATTTGCGCATGCTTTCCGGTCACCACGCGCACCCGCGCGCCGATGGCCGTGCGGTTGCATTGGGTACCCAGCAATTTGATGGTGATCCAATTATTCTTGTTGCCACCTTCGTTCCGCAGGAGGGAGGGATAATCATTCATGTTGAGAACCAGCACGTCGACGTCGCCGTCGTTATCGTAGTCACCAAAAGCGCATCCGCGGCTGGAGAATCGTGCGCCCACTCCTGGCCCCATGTCCTTTGATACGTCCTTAAATTTCCCATTTCCGAGGTTGCGATAGACAACCCGGGGGGAAACGAATTGCGAGTCCAGGTGGTACTCCTGGATTTCCGGATACACGTGGCCATTCACCTGGAAGATGTCTGTCCACCCGTCGTTGTCATAATCCATGAAGCCTGTGCCCCAGCAGACAAACTGCGTGTTGACGCCCAGACCCGCTACGAACGTCATATCCGTGAATGTCCCGTCTCCGTTGTTGTGATAAAGATCAGGGGTGTCATCGGTAAAGTTGGTTTTGTAGATGTCCAGCCAGCCGTCTCCGTCGTAATCCCCCACGCCGATCCCCATGCCGGCCTGTTCCTGCCCGTCCTCGTTGTAAGCGCACCCGGCCATGACCGCGATGTCTTCAAACGTCCCGTCGTGTTT
Organism: Acidobacteriota bacterium; assembly: GCA_031292775.1. Lineage (GTDB taxonomy): Bacteria > Acidobacteriota > Terriglobia > UBA7540 > UBA7540 > Bog-366. Next base: position 15,411 of record JARLGN010000030.1, read on the forward strand.
GTTATGAAACAGAATACTGGGCTCGGAATCGACTGCCACGTAGATATCAGGCCAGCCGTCGTTATCGAAATCGTAGGAGACGCCGGTGATCGAATAGCGCGGCCCCGGCTTCAGGATGCCCGCTTTCTCCGATACATCGGTAAAGGTCCCGTTGCCGTTGTTGTGGTAGAGAATGTTACTTCCGGCAGGCAGGCCGCGCGGACCGCACACCACCGGGACGCCTTTCCACTGGCAATAGCTGGTCTGCCCCGGCACCGGGACCTTCTCCAGGTCCAGATCAATGTAATTGCACACGAAAAGATCCAGGAATCCGTCGCGATCGTAGTCAAGCCAGGTGCAGCCGGAACCCCAGCGGATGCGGTCTTCCCATAACCCCGCCTTCCTGGTCACATCCGTAAAAGTGCCGTCACCGTTGTTGTGCCACAACACGTTGTGACCCCAATAGCAGCAGAACAGGTCGTCCCACCCGTCATTATCATAGTCACCCACACAAACGCCCGTGCCCCATCCGGTGCGGGTCAAGCCGGATTTTTCTGTGACGTCCGTAAACGTGCCGTCACGGTTGTTCTTATAAAGGTGTTGCGTGGGAGTCTTACCGTCAGGGTAGGGTTCTTCGCCGGGCAACCGGTCGCCATTGGTAAGGTAGATGTCGAGCCAGCCATCCTGATCGTAGTCGAAAAAGGCCAGCCCGCTGCCCTTGGCTTCCACGATGTATTTCTTGTGCTTAACCCCACCCCAGACATTGGAAGCGTTGAGGCCTGCCTCCCTGGCCACATCCACAAAAGTGACGGAGGATGGTGCTTCCGGATGAGGTACGGGCGTTGCCTGGAGCACGGGAGTCCCGGTCCATCGCCACAGCGGCGTAGCGAGGGCTTCAATGATCCCTGACCCCAGAATAGTTGCAGAAGAACCCAGCAAATTGCGGCGTGAGAGTTTCATTTCACTTCCAATTGATTTTGGGGAAATTCCTCGGGACAATCCCCACACCTTCCTTCACGGTAGTGGTTTGGTCGATCGGCACGTTGGCAAGTTTGTCCACGACACCGCTGGGCCAGGTGATTTCCAGGGAACCCACGGCCTTCCTTCGCCCCAGCCCGAAATGGATGCGCGGGTCCTGTGCCGACATGTAACCCATTCCCCCCTGCGCTTGCCGATACTCGACAAATCCCTCGGAAACAAGTTTCAGGGCTGCGCCGCGACCGTCGCGGTTGGACTTTACTCCCACCAGCATGACTTCCAGCCAATGGTTGGCATTCCCGCCATCGTTCCGCAACAATTGCGGAAAGGCATTGCTGTTGGAGACGGCAATGTCCAGGTCACCGTCGTTATCGAAATCCGCAACAGCCGTCCCCCGACCCACGGTGGGCTTCATGAAGTCGGCGCCCAATTGTTCTGACACCTTCTCGAACTTACCCGCGCCCAGGTTGCGGAACATCAGCTTGGGTTCCTTCCAGGACTCCTCCGAGTGGTACAAGCGAATGTTGTCGAGCATGCTGCCATTCGCCTGGAAAATATCGATCCAACCATCGTTGTCATAGTCAAACATCCTGGCGCTGACGCCACTCAGGGTGATGGCCTTATTGCCCAGGCCGGAGCTGAAGGTGACATCGTCAAATGACTCATCACGGTTATTGCGATAGAGGCGGTTCAGTTCGAGATCAAGATGCGTAACGTAAATGCTGAGCCAACCGTCACCATGGACGTCGGCAGCGTCCACTCCCATACCGGCTTCGTATTTCCCGTCTTCGCTGGCCGCCACTCCCGACGTAAAGGAGACGTCGCGGAATGTTCCATCGTGGTTATTGAGAAAGAGAAAATTCGGCCAGGTATCGTTGGCCACCATGATGTCGGGCCAGCCGTCATTGTTCAAATCAGCCAGAACAACACCCATACCCTTTGCTTCCGGCTTGCCCACACCCGACGCATCGCTTACATCGGTAAATGTCCCATCGTGGTTGTTGTGGTAGAGCTTGATTCTCTGTCCACGGTAGTTATCGGGGTGGCAATAGGCGCGATAACCAGGCTTGTGTTCCCCACACCAGAGATTGTTCTTGTGCGACCATTGGATGTAATTGCAGATCACGAGGTCAAGGTACCCATCCTTGTCGTAGTCAAACCACCCCGCACTCGTAGACCAGTTTCCTTCGTCCGCTACTCCCGCCTTGGCCGTCACATCGGTAAATGTCCCGTCGCCATTGTTGTGAAAGAGGATCGCGTGGCCGTAACCGGTCACCAGCATGTCGGGGTAACCATCGTTGTCATAATCCCCCACAGCGACCCCCTGGCCGTAAAAGCCCGCAGTGCCCACTCCAGCCTTTTCCGTAACGTCGGTGAAGGTCCCATCACCGTTGTTGTGATAAAGGGCCGAGCGCAGCGGTCGTGAGGGCTTATACCACTCCGTCCCGGTCGTTTGGACGAAGTAGAGGTCCATCAACCCGTCCTGGTCGTAATCGATCCAACCCACACCGTTGCCCATCGTCTCGAGGTAGTTTTTTTCCTCGCTCATGGTGGCGTCGTGTTGAAAGGTTATTCCGGCAGATTGGCGCACATCCGTGAAGTGCACGGGGATGGCGGTAACAGGGGGTTGCGGAGGCTGTGCGTGCAGCGCACTCTGCAGCATCACGCCTCCCATCACTACTGTGGCGGCCAGGAGGCCTGCCGCCGCCAACACAGGGATCAGTGAACCCCGCTTCGCGGCTTGTTCTCGCAAGTTTATTCCTAACTGAGGATTCAAACGGGAGTATAGCGCGACCCGACCATCCACCTCAATCACCATTTGCGTCGGGGAAAGGAATTTCGGGCGCGATTCCCGCCGATCCACCCTTCCTGCTAGAGTTCACGAATGTGGCGGTTGGGATTGGCCGCGGGGAGAAATGACAAGGTCATGACGCACAACACTCGTGTCCAAAATAGATCGCGTCAAGCTGGGAATGAGGTGCAGCACAAGCGCTCGCTATGCGGGGAAGGTGGGGGTCTTCCTCACCCTGCGGTCGAGCCAACCTGTTTCCAGCAGAGATCGAGGAAATTCACTGCCCTCGCCCCCTTGGGGGAGAGGGTAGTAAATTTGAATTCCCTCTCCCCTCGCCCCCTTGGGGGAGAGGGGCCGGGGGTGAGGGGGTCGAGTTGGGACCAATCAGCTTAAGTGAACAGTGTTGAGGCCAGGTCACCCGCCAGCGGGAACGGATTTCAATGGCCACGGGGCCAGAAGCACGAATTATGTCAACGGCAAGGTGTAAAAGGTGGACAGTTACGGGTTTTCTGGAGAGGCCTAAACAGCCGCTTGCGCAGCCGTGGGAAAGACCCGGCCCTAACAACACAGACCTAACTGATTGTTGCGCTCGGTGGCAGTGGGGAGTATATTTCTGGTCGGCGGGAAGCGGATGGTGGAGTTTCCAGATATTGCCCGTGGGCTTGCAACCCTGCGGAGTATGCTGCATTTGATTTCTCCCGCAGGTTTGGAAGAGATGGGTGGTTCATGCCCCAACTTGTCGGGAGCCGCGACCTGTTGCCTACTAAGTGCCCAAGCGGGGTTCGATATCCCAGCTAACTTTAACAAACCTGAGAGCTAGAATGCAGCGATCCATCCGCATGCTTATTGTTCGCCGCCTCATCTATTTCGTCCTGGTCTTCGCCGTCTTTTTCCTCCGGGCGCAGACCCGGCACACAGGGTCCCCGTCTGGTCCGCATCCGGTGACGCACGTTGCGGCAGCGCCATCCCTTTCATTGCAAACTTTCCGCATCATCGGCAAAGCCTATTTTGAACAGGGCAAATATGTTGAGGCCATCGAGCAATTTCAGAAGGTGATTGCATCCGGAAAAGCGTCGGCAGCCGATCACCTGAACCTGGGCCTGGCACTGATGGAGGCCAACCGGTTGGATGCCGCTCTCGGCGAAATGACCACTGCCAAGCAGATGGATCCGCATCTTGTGGCCGCTGACTACAATCTGGGTATCCTCTATAAACATGAACTTCGCAATCCTGACGCCGAGGCAGCACTCAAGCAGGTTAGCACTGCCGATTCCCAGGACCCCGCCACGTGGTTCAATCTGGGCACCGTGTATTTCGCCCAAAAGAAAATCGATGAGTCTTTGGATGCCTACCATCACATTATCGAGATGGGGTTTGGCCGTGGGCAGAACTTTTATGTGGCTTCGCTCTTCCGCACCTTTACCGCGCTCGTTCGCTTGAAACGCCAGGATGATGCACAGAAAGTACTCAAGCAGTGGGAAGGCATGCGCGAAAAGGTTCCGAATATTTCTCTTCAGGACCCCGCCCTCGAAGCGGGCAAATACGGTGGAATCCTGGTGCCCTCCACGGCGCCCACGGAAATCGCGCGCCCCGCCGGCTTGGATAAAGTGACGTTTGCAGAGATCGGCCAGAAGCTGGGGCTCAGTCTTCTTGCGGAAAGTGCCGGCACCTTCAATCCCAGCTCGCCCGTAAAAGCCTCCGATTATTCGTTGGAATTCGTCCGCCGGAATCTTATCCCGCTTTTTGGCGCCTCCATCACCGTGGGAGATTATGACAATGATGGCCATCCGGATCTCTACGTCGTAAACCCTTCGGGCCGGAATCACCTCTTTCACAACAATGGGGATGGAACCTTTACCGACGTCACGGAGAAGGCGGGCGTCGCTGGCCCAGGCGCAA
>JARLGN010000031.1 GCA_031292775.1 Acidobacteriota bacterium
CTTCAGTGGGGCGTGATGAATAATCTGATGGGATACCCCACGGACAACCCCGTCCGCAACGAACGCACCCCTTGCCTGATGGATTCGATGATGGCGGAAGAGACCGCTCTTTATAACTTCGATATGAGCAACTACTACCCCAAATGGCTGCGGGATATCGAAGGTGGAAGAGACGCCCCGAATTGGGCCGGCGACGAGGTGTTCCTGGCCATGCTGATTTACCAGCACTACGGCAACCGCCGTATTTTGGAAGAGAGCTACGAAAATTCCAAAGAGTTGGTCGACGCTTTTGCCGTACAAGCCGCCAAACCGAACGCCTGGAAAGATGATTATGGGGACTGGTGCCCGCCCTGGCAAAGCGGCCATTACCAGGTCTGTTTCAGCGAGGGAACGATCGTCAATAGTGCCGTTTATTACCGGTCCACACTGCTGCTCTCACAAATGGCCGAAATTCTGGGCAAGACATCCGACGCCGCGACTTATAAGGAGCGGGCTGAATCCATCTTGCGTGCATTTAATGCCCAGCAATACAAAACTGGCGAGCATTGCTACGGAAGCGGGCGGCAGGTGACATCCGTCATGCCGCTGGCCTTTGACATGGTGCCTTCCGATCAGAAACCTGCCGTGGCCAATGCTCTGCTCGAACGCCTGATGGGGAGAGACCGCGAACACCTGGACACAGGAATATTCGGCACTCGCTATCTGTTTGACGTCCTGATTGACAACGGATTTGCCGATGCTGCCTACACGGCCCTGACCCAGACCACCTATCCTAGTTATGGATACCAGATTCGTCTGGGGGCAACCACCACGTGGGAGCAGTGGCACCTGACCGGCGGTATGGAGACCCATGACCATGCCATGTTTGCCGGCCCCGATAGCACTTTCTATTCCCGATTGGCGGGCATTCGGCCGGCTCAGCCTGGGTACAAAGAGATCCTGATCCATCCAGCGTTTCCCAAGGGATTAACTTCCGTCAACTGCTCAGTGCGTACGCTGATGGGAGAGATTGTATCCAACTGGAAGGTCCAAAACGGCGTGGTTCAGGAAGTCACCATTCCTCCCAACACCACGGCCTTTGTCTATGTGCCGGCGACAGATGCGGGGCAGGTCAAGGAAAGTGGTCAGCCAGCCACGCAAGCCAAAGGGGTTCGATTTTTGCGGCTGGAGAATGGATCCGCGGTGTTTTCCGTGGAGTCAGGTTCCTATAAGTTCACCGTTGGCAACGGTGTACTCAACGCTCATGCAGCCTCGGGCGCTGGCCATTAGAAGCTAACCTAGAGGTACGCAAAATACCGTGACGGCTTACTCTGCGTAGCGCCGGGGTCCCAGCGGCATTTTCCGGTGCCGGCAGGATGTCGGCGCTACGCTGGAGCTGGAATTTCATCTGCGTGTGTGCCTTCACATCGGCACATTACAAGCTGGCGAACGATCGTCCACCCCGGGGGGAGTAATTCGCCAGGGCCCGGTCCAAGCGTTCTGCGGCTGGCGGAGCGGCCACATCGCCATCAATCAAGATCTGCCTGGCGCTGACCTGGCGTCCGTATAGGTTCTTGTTGTCGTCCTTGTCCTGCTTGACCACGGCCCCTTCGAGAGAAGCGCCCGCAAACAATCCGCGTGTTCGCGAGTAGCTGAGGATCTCCGCGTGAAGCTGTGCGTCTGTTGCGCCTTCCGCGGAGCGACCCACGGGGCCGCCCGCGGCGGAGATTTCCGCGCCTATTTTGACGCTATCCTGCACCAGCTTTCGCGCCCCTGCAGCGTTCATCACGATGAACACCACATCGGTGGCCTTGGCGCCAATCTGAAACCCGAAGCTTCCACCCCCGAGAGTGAACATGGAAGGTGCGCCCCACAGGCCGTTGCCGTGTCTGCGACACACCAGCACTCCGCGTCCGTAGGTGCCGCCCACTACGAAGGCGCCTTTTATCTCAGAAGGCACGATGCCAACACATACAGCTCTTTCGAGCAGGTCTTTGGGTATGCCTTTATCGGGAGTCGCCATAACCTCATTCAAGACGTTGGTGGCCTTTTCCAGTTGGGTTTCCCCCGCGAATGCCCCCGCAGCCAAGGCAAGAGTTACAAATGCAACCGCCAAGCATTTTCTCATCGCATGTCTCCTTAACTTTCGATATTTAATTTCGCCTGCCGGCCTTTCGCTTGATCCTTCCCATTAGGCTCCATGGGCTGATTGCCGCGGCCTTTCAGACTTCATCCCTTGCAGCTTGAATTCCGATTTCACGATCGCGCAGGTAACCCTTTTAAATTCAATTCGAAATGGGTGCCAGGGGTACGCCAGCCGTCGCGGCTAAGTCGGTAAGAATTTCCAGGTTAGGGCATAAACAACTTGGATCGGGGAAAATTGTGGGGGGAGGGAAACCGGCAATTCTTCGTCGCTTTTGCGCCCGGGCCGGAGGGGCACCACGTATCGGTATTCTGCTCAAACTGTGATTTCATAAGAGTTAGTCGAAGCTGGCAATGAGAATCGGTGGGCGTTCTTTGCGGTGTAGGGATTACGCCATGGGGTTTGACACTTCTCCCTTGGCCTCGCTGAGGGCGTATAGAAGCGGATGTTCATATTGACTATGGTCTTTGACCATAGTACGATGCCTTCATGCAGGAGATTGCCATTTCAAAATTTAAAGCTACTTGTCTCGCTGTCCTTGAGCGTGTCCGAAAGACGCGGCAGGGTGTGCGCGTTACGCGATTTGGCCGACCCGTTGCTGAGGTTGTCCCTCCTTCGATCCCAGAGCGCCCCTTAACCTGGCTCGGAGCGTTAGCGGGGACAGGTCAAATTCAAGGGGATATCGTTGCGCCGGCTGCAGATGAGCAGGATTGGGAATCCCTCCGTTCATGAATCTGCTTTTGGATACTCACATCTGGCTTTGGGGCTTGCTGGCTCCGGAGAATCTTTCTCCCCGTGTCGTGGCGGCGCTCCAAAACCCTGCCAATGAACTCTGGCTGTCTCCCATAAGCACTTGGGAACTACTGGTTCTCTGTGAAAAAGGGCGCGTCGCTCTCAAGGAACCGGTGGATGCTTGGCTTGCCAAAGCTTTCGCCAAGGTCCCCCTAAAAGACGCATCTCTGACACATGCAGTTGCCTTGGAGACGCGTGCCGTCAGGCTCCCCCACCGGGATCCGGCTGACCATTTTCTTGTCGCTACGGCCCGGGTCTATGGGCTGACTCTGGTTACTGCTGATCGTCAACTTATCCGGTCCCGTGCTGTTTCCATCCTTGCCAACCGCTGATGCCAGGTCATCAATGCTGTTCCTCAGGCTTTCGTCCTGGGACGGGTAATTCAATCCGATTGGTTTCAAACAAAGCCTTCTGAAGAGATCCTCTTATATGTAAATGAGTTACCTCCAATACTATTCATTTAACGGGTTTCAGGGTGCCATGTGGAGAATGGTCGTAAGGCGACTCCCTCCCTCTCGCCCCCTCGCTCCCAGGGGGTGAGGGAAAATGAATCGTTTGTTTGGCGTCGTATCTGTGACCATGCACGAGCGGAACCACGTCCGCCACACGTCGCGTCTGCTCATTTGGACAGCAGCGTTCCCCTGCAACTGCGGCGGAAATGGTGCCAAGCCCCACGCTTTCCTACCGGTAGGAAATGGACCGGAAAATCTTGGTGATCCTTCCTGTCGGTAGGAAATTCATTGCCATTTCCCCGCCGCCGGGTAGTCAACGTGCTAGGCTATTATGTGAAAAGCCGCGCCTACGTGAAATCGCGCACCAGGGGAGGCAGAGGCGCAACCCCATCCTCGCGAGCCGTGACGGGTTATCCGTGACGGGAGGCAGGCAAGGTCTGACGGCGAAAAGGCGGGTAACTTCGGGTGCCGAACCCATGATGGCAAGCAGGGTCGTGTCAGGGTTGTGGAAATGCCAATTTGTCCAAAGAATCGGACCGAGGCGCCCATACACCGAAAGAGGTCAAAAATGAAAACCGCTCCCTATAACCGATTGATAACAAAGGGCCCCCAAAAGTGCTCCCAATAAGTTATTGAAAACAAGGGGCGACAAAAAAAAATGTTAAAAATGAAGGTTGCTCCCAATAGTATGTTGAAAACAAAGGGGCAAAAAAAGTGCTCCCAATGAGTTTATGAAA
>JARLGN010000200.1 GCA_031292775.1 Acidobacteriota bacterium
CATCCTGAAGGAAAACACGGATCGGTTTCGGCTCGGTCTTGCGGATCAATGCGGGGTAAATGTCGCCGCCGCGCAGGTCGGCGAAGCTGCCAATAAAACTCAGCACGCGGTGGAATGCTTCCGGGTGAGTCCACGCGACCGTAAAGGAGCAGATTCCGCCGGAACTTCCGCCGGATATCGCGCGATCGTTGGGGTTGGTGGAGAGGTTGTAGTGCTTGGCCACCTCGGGGAGAATTTCATCGAGCAGGAATCGCGCGTAACGGTCGCTCAAGGCATCGTACTCGAAGCTGCGATTGAGCCTGTCCACCTGGCCTGGCTGGGACGCCTTCAGCACGCCAGGGTCAATCAGGATGGCAATCGTCACCGGCATCTCGTGCCTGGCAATAAGATTGTCAAACACGATGGGGATGCGCGCCCGGCCGGATTCTTTCACGTAGCTCGTGCCATCCTCGAACAGCATGACGCAGGCGGGCTTCTCCGGCGTGTATTGGGCAGGCACATAAACCCAGTAGTCACGCACCGTGCCGGGAAATATCTGGCTGGTCCAGGTGTACTTCGTCACCACGCCCTGAGGCACGCCAGGTTGGCGCTCGGAGTCCGCGGTTAAAGGATAATCCTCCCCTGCCCAGGCAAATCCCGCAAGCAAGGTGAACAAACCTACGAGCAAACAGAGCTTTTTCATATTTCCCTCCGCCGGTGTGCGGGCATGGTATCACGAGGCAGTGGGGACCAAAAGGACTCCCAGCTTGAGGTGTCCATGGCTAAGTGCCGCCGGAAACAGGTACCTGTCCCACCCACCACTGCTGCCGACAAATGCAGGCAAATTGTACCTTGATTGAATTGCGGGAAGTCGCCCCTATAAGCAGGGAATCGTACCGTGTCCACAATGCCGGGTGAAATTATTGTCAAATCTCGATTCCGGAGCAACTTTCTCCTGATTTTCGGGTTCCGACGTTCCAAGGAGAAGTGTGTGTTCTCCTTCTCGATAAGCTGGCAATGACGAACTGGAAGAGTGTACACTCATGCCGTCGTAGCAACGGACCTTGGGCTCTGGGAGGCAAAGATGTGCAGAATATCGCGGGCCCCTTTCATCGCAGTGTTCCTCCTGCTTATGTCGGGATGTGGCGGCCAATCGCCATCGTCACCTGGAGGCAATCCACCATCTGCCGGACTGGTCAGCCTTACGGTCACTGACACGCCCCCCGCCGGCGTAACGGTCCTATTCTTTCAACTCGGCGTTACCGGGGCCACACTGACAACTGCATCCGGGGGAAGCGTGTCGCTCCTGCCCGGCTCCACAACCATTCCCGTAAATGTCTCGCAGCTCCAAACGGACTCGGCCTTTCTGGGCACGGCGAATGTGGCGGTAGGAACCTATACCGGCATGGGCCTGACCTTCGCCAATCCGCAACTCACGATTTACAACGGCTCGGGCGCAACCATCGGTTCGGGTGCGAATGCTTGCTCAAACAACACCGTATGCCAACTCACGCCGTCCACCACGCCCCTGACCCTGACGCTTTCCTCGGCGCCATTCCCCGTCACCTTGTCGTCGGCCGCGCCCCTGGCTTTTAAACTCGACGTCCACTTGAACACCGTTATCCAGCCCGATCTGACTGTAAACTTGGCCGCCACCAATGGAGTCACGGTTTCTCTGTTGCCTGCCCCTACAACCGGGCAACCCGTCTCATCTCTTGCTGGGCTGTTGGGGACAATTGTGGGCAACAGCACAACCGGATTCATACTTCAAACCGGTGATGGCAGAACATTCACCATCGCTGTGAACAGCAGCACGATTTACAATTTTCCCACCTCCATCTGCGCCGACAATTTTTCGTGCGTGACCTGGCAGCCGCCCCCCATCGTCAAAGCTGTTGTGAGCCTCCAGACCGATGGAACCCTGCTCGCATCCCAAGTGACTTATATGCAGCCCGCCGGCCAGACGGTAGTGGAAGGCAACATCATTCGCCTCAGCACCTCCGGCGGGAACACTCTGATGGACATGATTCTCCAGCAAGGGCCATCCACACCTGCTACCACCTTGCTTCCCTTCGGGCGGCGGGTCACGGTTTCGGTTCCCCCAACCGGGGTGACCTACGCCATTGACGCCGAAGGATTCGGGTTTCCCGTCGACCAATTTCCGTTTCCCAACGGGGTAAGCTTTGCCAGTACCACGGATTTGCAGGTGGGTCAGCAAGTAGCGGTTGTCGTCTCGGGAGGAGTGACGGCAACTGGTAGTACCCCCGGTTTCACCTCCATTACTGGTCCGGCCGGCATCACTTTTTCCACCAATAGCATTACGCTGGAACCCAGCCAGATTACGGGCACCGTAACAGCGGTCAGTGCGAGCACGTTAAGCTTCACTCTTAGCACTTTGCCGAACTACTTCGTTCCACCAAGTGCGTTAGCCAGCAGCACCCCGCCGATCCCGGCGCCCGTCAGCATAACGATTCAAACGACTCCGGCGACAACCTATGTAAACCTCTCCCCGGACAGCATCTCAGGATTGGCTGTGAACGATGTAGTTACCATAAAGGGCTGGGTCTTTTCAACGCCAGGTGGAACCACCAACGTTGCGGTAGTGGCCGAAGACGTGCTCAACCGGCCTGGGCCGACGCCCCTCTTCTAAGCAGGATTGGTAACGCACGTGCCGTACCACAATACAGGGGGGGCTGGATCGCCGGTCTCCCCTAATACTCGACCAAATGACGAAGGCCTGCCTACAAGACAATGCACCGTGTAAACTAGACACGGAACCATGTAAAACCGTAGCGATTGGAGGCGTTCGCTATTTCGGCAAAACGCGTGGTTTCAACCACTTAATTTCAGGTAAGTCTTGGAATCATAATTGCCAGTGAATTTCTTCATAATACAGAGGTCCTGCTATCTTTAAGCGGTTTATTATGCGCCGACAGACCGAACACACGTTGATTTCCAATGATGTAATTCTTGGAACTTAGGAGGCAGAGATGCGCAGCGTAGCGAAGTCTCTCTTCATCGTGGTATTCCTGGTGTTTTTGACGGGATGTGGCAGCCAGTCTTCAGCCCCGGCGCCGCAGACAACCACACCGACCGTAACCAATGTTCCTGTTAGTCTGACAGTCACCGACACGCCCCCCGCAGGCGTTACGGTTTTGTTCTTTCAACTGTCCATAACTGGGGCCACTCTGTCACCAGGAAACGTTTCGCTCTTGTCCAGCACCAATCCAATCCCTATAAACGTCTCCCAACTCCAGGCGGACACGGGTTTTCTTGGGAATGCGAGTGTTCCGGCGGGGACTTACACAGGCCTGAACCTCACCTTCGGCCCCAACTCGCAGCTTACGATCTTTAACAACTCCGGCTCCACGATCGGCAGTGGCGCCAACGCGTGCGCAACCAACACGGTGTGCATACTCACGCCGACAACCACAAACCTGAGCCTGTCATTCACCACGGCGCCTTTTCCTGTCACTCTGGCGGCGAGCACGCCCCTGGCTCTTGAGCTCGACATCCACTTGGACACGGTTATCCAATCCGATCTCTCGGTGAATCTTGGGGCGACGAATGGCGTTACGATTGACAAATTAGCGCCCCCAACGGTTCCAGGCGGGCCGATGACCCACCTTGGTCATTTGATTGGGACGGTCCAAAGCATCGGCACGAACCAATTCAATCTTCTAACCGGTGAGGGCAGAACTTTTAGCATTGGTGTAAACAGTAGCACTACCTATGAATACCCCGGCAGCATATGCTCGACTGACAATTTCTCCTGCCTTGCCGCGCAGCAAATTGTCAAAGTCGAAGTGAGCCTCTTGTCAGATGGAACCCTTCTGGCCTCTGACGTTGATTACGTACAGGCCGCCGGGCAGACGGTGGTGGAGGGCAACATCATCCGCCTTACCACATCAGGCGGCAACACTCTGATGGACTTGATCTTACAAAAAGGACCTCCTACCCCCACACCCAACGTGCTTCCCTTTGGTCATAGGGTCACGGTCACCGTACCACCATCGGGCGTCGACTATGCCGTCGACGCTGGCACCTTTACGATTCCGAGTGGGCTTACCTTTGCCAGCCTCTCTGACTTGGTCGTAGGTCAGCAAGTGCAGGTGGTCGTTCAGGGATCGGTATCCACGGCGAGCGGATCGAGCAATGCGACCGCCTTTGTTTCCAATGCCGTGACCACTTTCACCACGAATAGCATCAAGCTTGAGCCCAGCCAGATTACCGGTTCGGTGGCAGCGATCAATGCGGGCCAGTTGAGCTTTACCCTCAGTACCCTTCCGGCTTTCTTCGTGCCACCTGCTGCGACGGCCAGCTCACCACCGATCTGGGCGCCCGTCAATATCACGGTGGATACGACCACGGCGACCAACTTCTTGCCGACGACCCTCACGCCGGACACCATTTTGGGTTTAAAGGTGAACGATGTGGCTTCTGTGCAAGGGTGGATCTTCTCAACCCCCAAGGCTACCACCGCGATCACGCTGGCAGGGGAAACGGTGCTGGATCGTGGCTCAGTAACTCCACTCTTCTAAGTGAAATTGATGACGCGCACCTGGCGCCATAACTCAAAAAGGGGACCGGATCATCGGTCCCCTTTTTTGTTTCATGGGAAGGCAGGTTATTCAAACTGCTTTTTGAATTGGGCAAACTGCTGTTGCAGGTCGGTGAGTTGTCGCTTCAATTCCGCCACTTCGGCTTCGATAGCGGGGATGCGATCATCGGAAGCAGGCGCGGGCACCAGGTCAGCCGGCTCAACAGCAGTTACCCACTCCGGCTTATCGCCGGCCAACAACTGCGCGTACCGCGATTCCTTGGTGCCGGGCAGGCGGGCAAGCTTCTTTACCAAGGGAGGCTGCCGTTCGCTGAGCTTTTGGAGCGTAGCTTCCAGAGTTTCAAGGTCATCGAAGCGATACATGCGCTCGGCGCGCGCACGCAACTCGCCCGGCGTTTGGGGACCGCGCAGCATGAGTTCGCACAGCAGGGCAGTTTCGCGCCGGTCGAAGTTAAAGACCTCCTGAGCACGGTGCCCGAATTTGGTAACCCGGCTTTCGGCGGTTGATGTGGGCGCGGCCAGCCACTTCTTTTCCAGAGAGCCAAGAGCCTCGCGCACGGCTCCGTCATCGAGCGCCATCACAGGATTGCGATTCGACTTCTGATTGCATGCGTTGGTCAGCGCATTCAGCGAAAGTGGGTAGTAGTCCGGCGTGGTGATTTCCTTCTCGATCAACGCCCCCAGCACACGCACTTCCCGGTCCGTTAAGAGCAAGTCCACAGGGCCATCCTTTCGTAAATCTCCCACCCAGCGAGTTATGTAATGGGCGACCCATTATAGAGCGCCTTCGTTCCAACGGCCAATAGACCGGAAAGGGATTGGGTGTCAGGTGACAGACGCCGGGCGCCTGGATTGAGTTTTCCTGATTCCCAAGTCCCCAGCCCCTAACACCCAGACCCTAGCCCTGACACCTTGCACCTGATATCTTCCTTTAGGCCCGGCTAAATGCTACACTGCGCCTCGCATTCAAGATTCCCAGACAGCAACAATATTTAGGATCGCCTTTTAAGGAGGTCGTACATGGCAGGATTCATGGGTCTTCTCACCGTCCTGGTTATCATTTTCGCAATTGGCACGTTCTTTTCGGGATTGTTTACCGTGCCCACAGCCAAGGCAGCGGTCGTGCAGCGGTTCGGCAGGTTTGTACGTGTCGCCGGGGCAGGGTTGAACTTCAAGTTGCCCTGGATCGAGCAGGTTGTGGCCAAAGTCGACCTGCGCGTTCAGCAACTCGACGTGCGGATGGAAACAAAAACCAAGGACAATGTTTTTGTCAGCATCCCCGTCTCCGTTCAGTACCACGTTTTGCCCAACGCCGTTTACGAAGCCTACTACAAGCTTACCGACCCGAAGGAGCAAATTGGCTCGTTCGTCTTCAACGTAATTCTCGGCCACGTACCCAAGATGAACCTTGACGAGGCTTTCGAGCAACAGAATGCCATTGCCACGGCGGTCAAGCAGGAGTTGGATGGCGTGATGGCAGGATTTGGCTACGGGATTGTTAAAGCGCTGGTGACCGACATCATCCCTGACCCCAAGGTCAAGGCTGCCATGAATGACATCAATGCCGCGCGCCGCGAGCAGGAAGCCGCCAATGCCCGGGGCGAAGCAGAGAAGATCCTGAAGGTAAAGCTGGCAGAGGGGGAGGCGATGAGCAAGCAACTCCAAGGACAGGGCATCGCCAACCAGCGTAAGGCCATTATTGACGGCCTGCGGGAATCGGTGGAGACGTTCAAGGCGGGAGTTGAGGGCACGTCGGCAAAGGACGTCATGATGCTGGTCCTACTGACGCAATACTTCGACACCCTCAAAGAGATCGGCGCGTCAGCCCACTCTAATACCATCATGATGCCCCATAGTCCCGGCGGCATGGTGGACTTCTTCCAACAAATCCGCAATGCGGTCGTCCTGGGCGACGTCATCGGTGGCACCTCGCAGAGTGCTTCCGGAGCCGCCAAGCCCGACACACAAGCATGAATTGACCTTAACCGCGGGCGGCAAGCTTCACATGGCCGTAACAATTCGTTAACGTTGTTACGGCCATGATAGCTGTTTGTAGATATTTCAAATCCCCACAAAATTTGCCGGTTCCGCGCCGCCCGAGGAGAAGACTATGGCCATTGAAATCAAGGAGAATGAGCTGCGCGGTATCATCGTCCTGGAGTTGTCAGGCCGCCTCATTCTAGGACAGGAAAGCATGGACTTCCGCGGCAAAATCAAAGAGGTGTTAGAGAAGAGCGATTGGATCAGGGAACGGTGGGGATGGAATACGCGCATTATCCTCGACCTGCGCGACCTGAGTTTTATCGATAGTGCCGGGCTCGGCGCCCTGATCGCCGCCCGCACCTCGGCCGCAAACCGCGGCGCTGGAATTAAGCTGGCCAACCTGACCAAGAAAATCCACGATGCCTTAAGCATCACAAAACTGGTCACGGTGTTCGACGTCTACGACAGCGTGGAAGCGGCGGTCAATGCCTATTCCCAGGCTGAGCCGGCTGCCGGTGTAGCTCCTGTTCAAACCTAAGTAGTGTGCCCTCTCAGCTAGTTCTCTCCATCGCCATGCGCTTGCAGCGCACCACCCACGGCGAAAATGCGCGAAGCGCCTTGGAGTGCGGCCGCGAAGCTGCCGCCTTCCCATGGACTTGATGAGTTCACGATATGCCAGTGATAGTTGGTACTACGGCATTCCATTGCGCTTGCTGCCGCAACCGCATTCCAAGGCGGTAGCTGCTGCTACCGCACTCAAGGTGCCTTTGGCACAGTTGTTTTCATGACAACGGGGGGGCAGAGCCCCAACGAGTATTCGAGGGCACCGCTAATTTAGACCGCCTTGTATCGCCCTGCGCGCCTGCTCCCGGAATCCCTGAGGCCCGTCGATTCACAGGGACGGCGCGCTACTTCTTCATCAAATCCAATACTGCGCTGGTCATGGATTTCACCCCGGTGCGGAGCGTCGGCTCGGGAACGGGCGCCCACAGATTGGAGTGCAGCCCCGGCAGCGGCACGCCGGTGCGGCGGCTCTCCACCAGCTTCGCCCCATCCACCGCGCCCAGACTGAATTGGCAAATGGGAATCTGGCGATTCTCCAGTCCGAATCGGCCGAAATCTTCGCTGGCCATGACCGCCGGCATCTCCGCAACGTTATCCGCCCCCAAAGCTCTCTTGAAGACTTCGGCCAGACGCAGCGTGAGCGGCGGGTCGTTGTACATTGCCGGTGTGTATTCACTATCGCTGGCGATGACCGACGGGGCGAGTGATGCGGGAATGCCGTCAGCCGTGGCGATGCCCTGCGCGATACGCTGAAGCGAGGCCAGAATATGCTGCCGCACTTCTTCCTTGTAAGTCCGGATGGTGAGCTGCAACCTCACTTCATCGGGAATGATGTTGTAGCGCGTGCCGCCATGAATTGAGCCAACGGTAACCACGGCGGGATCGAAGGGAGAATTCTCCCTGCTCACAATGGTCTGGATCGCCAGGATGAACTGGGCAGCTTCCACAATGGGATCTTTCGCCGCCTGGGGCGCGGAACCGTGGCCGCCGATGCCGCGGAGAATGACATCAACAGCCGTCGAGTTGGCCATCGCGTAACCCGGCGTGTATCCCACCTTCCCCGCCTCCAACCCGGGCGAATCATGCAACGCCAAAACGTAATCGGGCCGCGGAAAGCGCGTGTAGAGCCCGTCGTCAAGCATTGACTTGGCGCCGCTTATTGCTTCCTCCGCGGGTTGCGCCAGCACCACCAGCGTGCCCTGCCATTGGTCCTTCAATTCCGCCAGCAGTTTCGCCGTGCCCAGGAATGAAGTCATATGAATGTCGTGTCCGCAGGCATGCATCACCCCTACCTCGCGGCCGGAATCATCTTTCGTGCGGACTTTGCTGGCGTAAGGCAGTCCGGTGATCTCTTCCACGGGCAGAGCGTCGAGTTCAGTGCGGACGTAAACGGTTGGGCCAGCACCATTCTTCAACACGCCAACCACCCCATAGCCAACCCATTCCGGGTGCCCGGCGTATTTACCGATGTGGTCTGTAACCGTGTATCCCAACGAGCGGAGTTGCCCGGCAACAAAAGCTGATGTCTTTTCCTCGTGATGGGAAAGCTCGGGCGCGGCATGAAGCGACTTGTAAGTGGAAAGAAGCGACGGCATTTCGCGATCGACCAGGCCGTCAAGTTGCCCCTGTTGACTGCGTGCAGTCGGGACGGCCAACAATAGGCAGACGATGGCGAAGCAGAGAGAAGTGGCGCGACTGCTCACAGAGTCCTCCTGATTGACCGATGATTCGTTCCGGAGCACGACCCGCAACATTCCGGGATCGCGCCAGGAACAAGTACCATCCAGTATCCGGGAATTTGACCGCGCAAGGCAAGTGAAAGTGTCTCAGCGCACCGTCAATGCGCGCTCCCGATAAAATCCGAAAGGCTCGGGGGAAATGAACATGTTGGGCCACTCACGAGGTTTGGCATCAAGATGATCACAAGTGGGGGGCATAGACGTTAAAATAACTTCAAGAATCCCCGCAAAGCCTGTGTCACGGGCTTTGATGGGAGGCGTTGGACGACGGAGCGTATTGAGCCACGGAGTGGCGTTGTCATTTAGCCCACGGCGAGCCAGCCATGGGAACGTATGCCGGAACCGAAATATTCTCAGCCCCGTAGGGGCGCTGTCAGAACATCCCGACACCGCCCCTACGGGGCTGAGAGAATATTGGGGAGGGCGCCTTATCCCACGGCTGGCTCGCCGTGGGCTAGATGACAACGCCCGCCTTGCGGGCTTTTCCGAAACTCTCAAGGTTATTTTAACGCCTATGTGTGGGGGGGAAATCAAACAATGACTGGGTGGCGCATACATTGTCGTGTATGTATGCGACAACAGGCTTCGCCTTGCGACCGCAGCGGCGGGTTTATCCCACCACAGGGCGGCGTAAATCCGCCCCGGAGTTTCTGCATTTCTGAAAGGGGTACCCGGACCAACCCTCAGCGATGCCACCGCTGACCCAATGTGCGGTCTGGCGACGTCCAAGTGATCACAAGCAGGCACGGTAACTTTCCAGGTGGGGACTTCGGGAGAGTCAACGCAGAGTGAACAAACGCACCACGCCGCTAAAGCGGCGACAGGAGGAAGGCTCCAATCGCCGAGCTTGAGAAGCAAGCGGCTTCAAAGAAGCCTCGCAAGCTGGAATCTAAGAGGGGGAATTAAGGCGGCCTGAGCGTGTATGGATTGGGATATATACCCATCATACAATGGAAAATATTGACTCCGCTGTCGTTTTCGTTATACTGCACAGGCGTGGAAGCATTTCAGTGGGCCTGGTCTAGGCTTTCCCGGACGCGGGGCTGAAATCGTGGCCCCGGCAAAGCAGAGCCTAAGCATATCGATGAGCACGGACCTGAGAGCCTGGCAGGGGAGTGCCCTCCGCCATACCCTGGCGAAGTACCACCGAGCACAGGAGAACTATTAAATCAGCGGCAAGTCGCCGGGGGAATTGGACGATGGCTCCAAGGCAGTCTCCCTTCTTAAGCCTCCGCTCGGTTCGTTGGCCGCCCGCCACCGTGCCAAACTCATCATAGAGGACATGCTGCGCTCCAACGTCGAGGTCCTTCCTGAGTACGTACGCATCAGGCATCAGGGATGTCTTCCAGCATCGCTTGCCCTTGCGTGGACGAGGGCTGTCCTGCCGCCATGGTAAAGATTCACCCGTGGGCCAACGGTCATGTCTGCCCTTGCGATTTCACCGCTCACTCCTTCGGCGATAACCGCCAGCACTCGCTACCCGAGATTTGGGAGTCAATGAGCGCCCATCCGCAGCACGCCATCCCGTCCGCGAGCTGCTGCCTGTCGCAAGAGGCCTTCTGGTCGAAGTTGTAAGAGCTGGCTCTTGTCTAGGCAATCAAGCAGACGACTTTCGTGCCCGGAGTCCGAGAAATGTCCTTCATCCGAATCGCACTCAAGAACCTCCTTCGACGCCGGCTGCGCACCGTGCTCACGCTCTGCGGAGTGGGGGTCGGCATTGCAGCGTTTGTGGCGCTGGTGGGTTTTTCGCGTTCCTTTGAGGATCAATGGGCGAAACTTTATGAGAGCTCGGGCACGGACATCGCGGTCGTGCAGAAAACATTCCTGAACACATTCGTGGATGAGAGTGTGGGTGAGAAGCTCCGCTCCCTTCCCTTCGTTGCGGCCGCTGATCCCGTGATCGTAAACCTGATGGACCTCACCCCTGAGGTCAACGCCCTAGTCTATGGATGGCCGGCCAATTCCTTTGAGATGGACACACTCACTCTCCTCCAGGGACGCCGATTTCACGACGATCAGCCCGAGGTTATGCTCGGCGAAGTTCTGGCAGAGAACCTCGGCAAGAAGCCCGGCGAGGAGATGGACATTCAAGGCGCCCCCTTTCAAGTGGTGGGTGTGTTCCGTGGCGGCTCCGCCTTGGAAGCAGGCGCGGCCGTCTTACCGCTGCGGGAGTTGCAGAAGCTGTCCGACCTTGGAGGCAAAGTCACGGCTTTCCACGTGCACCTGCGCAACGGCGCGGAGGGAGAGTCTGACCAGCAGCGCATGCAAAAGGCTCGCGCCGAGATTGAAGCAGCATTCCCCGGCCTGAAAGCTCTCCCCGCCAGCGTGCGCGCGCGCAACAATCAGCTTGTCGTCCTGGCCCGTTCGATGGCTTGGGGAACCTCCGTCATCGCGCTTTTCATCGGGGCCCTGGGCATCGCCAATACCATGGCCATGTCGGTCTTCGAGCGCACCAAGGAAATCGGCGTATTGCGCGCCTTGGGATGGAGACGCTCGCGGGTGATGAAGCTCATCCTCATCGAGGCCGCAATCCTGGGCTTGGTGGGAGGCTGTTTCGGGGTGGTGGGTGGGTGGCTGACACTGCGCATCCTGGCCGGCCTGCCGTTCACGGCCAGCTTCGTCACCGGTTCGATTCCCCCTCTGATTTGCGGGGAAGGGCTGGGCATTTCGGTCGTCGTTGGCCTGCTGGCCGGCTTTCTGCCCGCCCAGCGCGGAGCGCGGCTCTCGCCCGTGGAGGCGTTGCGCTATGAGTGATTGCCTGCTTGAGGGGAAGAACGTCACCAAGCATTACGACGAGGGCCGCATTCAGGCCTTGCGCGGGGTGGATCTGGCTGTCAACGCCAGCGAGTTTGTGGCCATCACTGGCCCCAGCGGCAGCGGCAAGTCCACGCTCCTGCAACTACTGGGCGGATTGGACCAACCCACCAGCGGGGAGATACTGTTCCGGGGACACAGCCTGGCCAACTCCTTCGACTTGGATTCCTACCGCTCCCGGCGCGTGGGTTTCGTCTTCCAGGCCTTCCATTTGCTGCCTACGCTACGGGCGCTGGAAAACGTTCAAATACCCATGTTCGAAACCAAACTGGGCTTGCGCGAGCGTGAGGCTAAGGCAGCGGAACTGCTGCGCGAGGTGGGCCTAGAGCACCGTCTGCAGCAGTATCCGAATCAGCTATCGGCGGGCGAGCGCCAGCGCACGGCCATCGCCCGCAGCCTCGCCAACGACCCGGAGATTCTGCTGGCCGACGAGCCCACCGGCAACCTGGACAGTGAGAACTCCGCCAAGATCATGGCCTTGTTGACGGGCATTCAGGCCAAGCGAAACATGGTCCTGGTGATCGTCACCCACGAGTCCGCCATCGCCCAGTTGGCGCAGCGCACTATTCATATTCGCGACGGCCGTATTTCATCCTGATAACCCATGTTTCTCATCAAAACATTCCTGGCCCTATTGCTTCTGCCCGTAACCATGCTGCCGCCCGGCACACGGGAGGAAGTATTGGCACGGATTCGAGCCCAGCGTGACGCGACGGACTATACGGCCAGCGGCCGCCTAGTCCGCATCTCGCCTTCAGGAGAGCGGAAGAACTACCCGATTGCCCTCCGGGCCCATGCTTTCACCGACGGCCTATGGGTTTTCTGCGAGGTATCGGCTCCGCCGGAGGCGCGCGTCCGCTTGCTGCTTTTCATCCCGCCACAAGGACCGGCCAAAATCCGCACCGGCCACGCGGGTGACCCGGCACCCAAGGAACTGCCCGCGGAGAAGTGGGATAAGGGAGTGCTGGACTCGGATTTTACCTACGAGGATCTGCTGGAAAATTACTCGCAGTGGCAGCGGCAGGATGTCTTGCGGGAGGAGCGCTACGGGGAGCGTACTTGCGTGGTCTTGCGCAGCGAACCCGGCCCCGGC
The DNA here is from genome assembly GCA_031292775.1 of Acidobacteriota bacterium. Lineage (GTDB taxonomy): Bacteria > Acidobacteriota > Terriglobia > UBA7540 > UBA7540 > Bog-366. Next base: position 12,734 of record JARLGN010000200.1, read on the forward strand.
GATCAGTCCCATTACGCATCCGTCACCTCATGGCTCGACCGGGAGATCTATTATCCGGTGAAGGTGGAGAAGGTCGTGAAGGGCTCAGGCGAGCTGAAGGAGTTCATATACTATGGACTGCGCCAGGTGAGAGGCGTGTGGTCGGCCAGTCAGATTGAGTGCAAAGTGGCCGGCAAGCCCGGCTCGTCCCTGCTGATCATCAACCGCGGTGCCGAAAAGCCGCACCTCGACCGCCACGTGTTCGACCGCGTCCTGTTGACCAAACCGTGATTCCACCCCCACGCTCCGCACGGGCGGCGCCGATGCCCCAGCTTGACGCTTCTTCACCCCCGCTTGCAAAACCCCTTCCGACTCCAATGTGACGGAACCCATAATGTTGCCCTTGCTCCCCCTCTGTTGTAATTGAGAGTGCCACGTCAACTCTCGTCAAGCAGGCACCGAATTTAGGAGCAATCGTGGAGATCCCGCAGGCCGGTGTCCTGGACCATCGCTACGCCTGGCGCGGTACCTAACGGATTACGGCTTGAACTGGCTCCTCCTTTGTGCCAGACTGCCCCTCCTTGATTGTCAGTACCCTGAGGCGGCACTTCGCACGGTGACCCGACCGAGCTTTGCCCGCGCCTGACAGCGGTTTAAGCTGACCCCAAACGATTGGTACTATGTGCAAGACTCTCACAGAAATGCTAGCTCGCCGTGCAGAAGCAAATCCTGATTCACTTTTCGTCAGGTTTGTTAAGCAGGGCAATGTGGTTGGGGCTTATACCTATTCCCAGACGTGGACGTGGGTGACCCAGTGGGCCTGGACGTTGATCGGGCGAGGCGTTCGGAAAGGCGATCGCGTCGTGTTGGCGTTGCCCAACTCGGACGATTTCGTGGGAGCTTACCTGGGTGCCCTGTTGTGTGGAGGGATCCCTGCGCCCATCGCTCCCTTTCGCGACAATGCGCCCGCTGACTATGACGTCTCCCTCGTCTCCCAGCGGATCAGGCTTCTTGATGCCAAGGTGCTCGTTGTGCCCGAGGAGCAGGCGAACATGGCCGCCCTCTCCCGTTTGTCTGACATCAACCATCTGACCATTATCAGTCGGAGGGATCTCGAGCCTGCGATCCGGCACATTCCGCCTGATGGTTCGGAAGCTGACATCGCGCTGCTTCAGTTCACATCCGGGACCACAGGCAATGCCAAAGTGGTTCGGCTTTCCCATGGCGCTCTGCTTGCCCAAACGAGGAATGTCAGTGAACACCTTAAGTTGGAGGACCCTAGTGTGGACTGGGCGGTTTCGTGGCTACCGCTTTTTTACGATATGGGCCTGATTGGGTTCTTGCTGACGCCGATTTATCCCGGCGGCCACGTTACTCTTCTGCGCACCGAAGATTTCATTTTGCGCCCCAGCCTTTGGGTGAAGGCGCTGTCCCAGTTTCGCGCCAGCATTACGGGTGGACCACCGTCGGCCTACGCTTTGTGCGCCCGATTCACGCGCGACTCCGAAGTGGAACGATGCGAGCTCGGTCGTGTGCGCGTCGCTTTGGTGGGAGCCGAGGCGATTTCGCCGGAGAGTCTGCAACAATTTGTTGACAAGTTCCGGCCCGCCGGATTCCGCGCAACCAGCCTCCTACCCACTTACGGTTTGGCGGAGGCCGGATCGGCCGTGACCATGACAAGCCTTGACCAAGGCACTGATTTTGATTTGATAAATCTCGAATCGATGGGTGCAACGAGGATCGCTCGAAGCGCGGGCGGTGGCAACCCTCCGAACTGCCCAACGCGCCCAGTCGCCTCCCTGGGGCCACCTATCCCTCAGATGGAGGTGGCCATTTTCAGCGAAGCTGGCGAGCGGCTGCCGGAGCGCCGAATCGGGGAAGTTGTGGTACGCGGACCCAGCTTGATCCAAGGCTACTACGCGCAGCCGGAGGCCTCCCGCCAGGCACTTCAGGACGGCGGGCTGTGGACGGGTGATCTGGGATACCTCGCCGACGGCAAGTTGTATATCACGGGTCGCAAGCAGGAGCTGATTACCCTCGGCGGCCGGAACCACCATCCCGAGGATCTGGAGCAGGTGGTCCGCGAGCGCCTGGGCGTCCGTGGGGGCCGCGTTGTGGCGATCGGTTGCGAGGGCCCAGAGCGAGGATCCGAGGCGGCGGTGGTCCTGGTTGAGACCGCATTAACCGCGCCGGCTGAGCGCAACGCCTTGCGCCAACAAGTCCTCCATGACTTGCTGGGAGCTGGATACACAGTAAGTCAGGTTGTTCTTCTGCCACCGAAGACTATTCGTAATACCCCGAACGGAAAGCTTCGACGGGTGGATTGCAAAGCGCGCTATTTGGCGGGCGAATTCTCCGCTGATCATTGATAATCGTTGGAGGCTAAACGCCTTTCCCACCAGCAATCAAGTGGACTCCCCCGGAACGGGGTTCTGGGATGTCTGGATCTGCACTCCTCATCACCTGGCCGTGCGGACTAACCGCTGAAATCGCGGGGCGCTGCTGGCCAATCGATATATATCCATGCACGGACAGCGTGGTAAGCGGCCCATGTACCCCGCCGGGGGGGGGAATTCCGCGCCTCGCGGCCTTAGTCTGCTGCCCAAGAACGTTGAAACTCAAGGGCCGCGTAAGGCCGCCGTTACATTCTTACGGCCGGCGAGCTGCCGCACTCCATCTTCGCATCGATGCACAAATCCGCCATTGCTAAAGCCAAAGTGATACGATACTGCCGCGCCGCCGACCGTGGGGTCGGGCAGCCAATTTTGTGTATTCATCGGAGGAATCTCAATCATGACGCGATTAAGCTCGACGGTTCTTGCCATCATTTTCTGCGTGGGGTCGTTAATTGCGCAGGCTCCCCCCGTTGCCCAGGCTCCGCCAACGCCCAAGATAAAGGTCCTTATCCTTACTGGCGTTAACAATCATAAATGGGCTCTCACCACGCCGGTGCTGCGCGAAATCCTGGAGCAGACGGGACGCTTTGAAGTCCGCGTGAACGAAGAAGGGCGCGGCAATGGACCGGAAACGTTTGCCCCTTACGACGTGCTGCTGCTCAACTACAACGACATGAAGCATACCTCCGGACCCTGGTGGGACGCCCGCACCCGCGAGGCCATGCTGGATTTCGTTCGCAACGGCAAGGGGTTGGTGAGCTACCACGCCTCCAACAACGCCTTCTGGGGCTGGGATGAATTCGATAAGCTGGTGGGTGGCACGTGGCGCGACACCGCCGGCCATGCGCCGTACCATGCCTACACGGTGAAAATCGTGGATGCGGAAAACCCCATCACCCTTGGCATGCCTACCACCTTCGCGGAGACGGACGAGCTTTATCACGGACTCTCGATGCAGCCGGATATCCATGTTCTGGCAACCGCCTTTGACGATCCCGCCAATTGCGGGAAGAATGGCAAGGGTTGCGGCACGGGTAAGGATGAACCGCTGATCTGGACCGTCAAATATGGTTCGGGGCGGGTGTTTCAAACCGCCCTTGGCCACGATGTCAAGGCCATGGACAGTGCCGGTTTCCGGCTGACCCTGGTACGCGGCACGGAATGGGCAGCCACCGGACAGGTGACGATTCCGGTTCCTGGAGATTTGAAATAGAAATCGGCGATCTCCCCTTCGACCAG
>JARLGN010000201.1 GCA_031292775.1 Acidobacteriota bacterium
ATATACAGTCACCTCGCCTCGCTCGATCCCACGGAAAACGCGCGGCCGTGGTGCTGGTTCGCGCCAGTGTTGCGGGTACCGGCACTTTGGGATGTGGCACGCGCCAGCGGGCGCACAATGGCCGGTCTTAGTTGGCCCGTGAGCGTCGGCGCCCCCATTGATTACAACATTCCGGAAATCTGGAACCCCGCCGTGGCCGATCCCCATCGTGATTTTGATACACCCGCGCGGCACGCCACTCCCGGACTCTTTGCGGAAGTGGCGCAGGTTTTGATGCCGATTATGGGCAAAGCTGATCCCGACCAACTGCGGGGCGAAGCGGCACTCTACCTGTGGAACCACTATCGTCCCGATCTGCTCATGGTCCATTTCGTCTGGTACGATTCCCAGGCGCACGCGTTCGGCCCGGCATCCCCGGAAGCACTCGCGGCATTGGAATCAGCCGACCAAGCCGTGGGAAAGCTTCGCGACGCCATCGCTTCCGATCCCGCAACCACTCTGGTGGTTCTCTCCGATCACGGCTTTGTGCCCGTGGAGAAAGAAGCCGCGCCCCTGGTGGTCTTCGCCGAGCATGGACTTTTCAGCCGCGGGGCTGACGGCTCACTGACGTTGCGGCGGTTGGGCGCCGTGAGTGCCGGCGGTTCGCTCGCCGTGTACTGGCTGGAAGAGCCTTCGGCCGATGACCGGCGCCGGTTGGCAACCGCGTTGGAGGTACTGCGTGGGACCGGTGCAGTGCGGGAAATTGTCGATCGGCAGAAACTCGAAAAGCTGCAAGCCGATCCCGATGCCGAATTGATGATTGAAGCCGCGCCGGGTTTTGCGTTCTCCGACCGGCTGGAAGGGCCGGTTGTAAGCGATTCATCAAAGGATCGAGGAACCCACGGATACTTGCCATCCAGTGCCGGCATGGAAGCGATGTTTATGGCGGTGGGACGTGGAATCGCCCCCGGGAAGAATATTGGCCGCATATCCCTGAAGCAAATCGCCCCGACCCTGGCGCGAATCATGGAATTGCCTCCCGATATACTGGCGCCGGGGGAGAAACCGCTGACCTTGGCGTGAAGGTAAAAGTTCAGAGGTGTAGCGTGGACCTGTTTTGCAGGTTCGCGGGTCGCCTCCTAAGGCAAGAAAGAGCTGTTCGGTGGTGAGTGCCCTGATTTGGTTTTAACGCGCCGCCCAAGCGGCGGAAGGAAAAGGAAAACATGAAAACTTCGTTAAGATATCTCATGCTGTGGCTTCCCTTTGTATATTCAGCGGCTATCAGTGGCATCACCCTTTCTGCGTGGAGTCAAAGTAATATTGCTTTGCCGCCAGGATTTCCAGCGTTTTTTGCGTTCCTTCCCATGGCGTTCTTCTTCTCCGCATTGGTTACGCAGAACCACATTTCCAGATTGGAGAAGCGAATTGCGAGCTTGGAAAAGCAGGCCGGCCCGAAAACGGATGAAATTTCAAATTAGGGCACTACTGTTCGGTCACTTAACCTGGCTCCGTAGCCTTTGCCCTTTAGCGCTTACACTTTAACCTTTAGAAGTGTTGCGCCAGCTCCCCAAACTTCTCCAACACAATCAGTCGGCCAGGGCCTTGGGAAATCTCTTCGTTCTCCAACCGCCAGGTGTGCGCGTGAGGAATGTAGACGGCATTCAGGCCTGCCGCCAGCGCGGGGTTTACGTCAGAACGGGGAGCGTTGCCAATCATCCAGGTCCGTGCGCGGTCCAAGCCGAGGCGTGTGCTAAGGCTATCGTAAGCGCTGGGATTCTTCGCCCGCGTGATTTCAACGTGCCGGAAGAAAATTGCCAGGCCGGACGTCCTGATCTTCAGGCTCTGTTCCACCGGATGGCCCTTGGTGAAGAGAATCAGATTGTGCCGCGGCGCAAGATGGTGCAGCGTCTCCGGCACGCCCTGGATAATCCTGCGCGGCTGGTGCAACAGACGGCTGCCGAGTTCCGTGGCGCGCGCCAAGTCCTCAGGATGGATGGGGGCTTTCGCCAAACGGCGATAGCACTCGCCGAGGTTCCGCGCAAAGGCCCGTGAACCGAAGGGATGCAATCCGCTGTTCGCGAGCTCAATCTCGTCCAGTATGGAACGCACTTGCGCGCGTGAAAGGGCGGGGTGATTGAGAAAGGTGATGAACTCCTCGATGGACTGCTCAAAATAGGAAGAGTCCTCCCACAGAGTGTCGTCGGCGTCGATGATGAGGTGTTGGGAAGCAAGGGTCACGGCCCAACACTCTGGCATTGTTCGCGGGCACGCGCAAGGGGGGGGAACCAAAGTTTAAAGGTTAAAGGGTAAAGGATAAAAGTCGTGCTGGCTGTCTGGGTGCGGGCAGCCCAGAGGCTCGCAACTTCCGCCACTTTCAAATTTCGCCATTTACCCTTTAGACTTTACCCTTTAACCTTCAGCGCCATTTGTACTTTACCCCTTAGCCTTTACCCTTTACCCTCTAGAGTATGCCCCAGGATCGTCCACCTCTGGCGCTGGCAATTGAGAACTACCTCGCATCTCGCCCCTGGGCAGCGCGTTGGTTGGAGCGAGCGGCGGGGCGGCGGTATCGTCTGGCAGTCTTCCCGGATCGCCAGGAGCCGGTGGTGGTCATCGCCCATCGGGGCCGCAATCCCGCCCGCATGGAGCAGGTGGCGCGCGCCGTCGAACAGGATTGGGCCGAAACCCCTCGCCATTGTCACGATGCGTACGAGGACATCTTGGCCCACGCACCGGGCCTGATCGTGGTGCAGTTGCGCCGTAAGAATGTGTGCGGATGCCTGGGCCATCGCCACGTGATCGTTAAGGAGATTCCCTTCTCCGAACCGCACGACGCTTTCGGTGATGCCGCCGTGGGCGAGATGGATATCGCTTTCGACCGTGTGGAAAGCTGGCTAGCGCAACCGCTGATGGATACCGCGCTTGATACGCAGTTCATTGCCGGAAGCCGCCGGAAAGAATTCCACGAGCAGCAACTGCGCTTCCGCCTGCTCAGCATTCTGCTGCACGAAACCCACCACATGGTGGCGCCCGAAGCAACCGAAGATGTGGTGCGCGGGCGCAGCCTGACGTTCTACCGCGACGCCCTGGCAAATTACGTTGAGATCGCCCGCGCCAGCCTGTCACTCACCATCGACCGTTCGTTTTCGCGATTGGGCAAGGAATAGCAGGTGTAGCGCGGCGTTGCCGCAACCAGAGGCGTGCCATGGCCATCCCGATCAAATGCATCGGGACAGGTCCCGGCCATGCCCGAGCACGGGCGGGACGCCCGTGCCACGCACTGCTCAAGGGATATTGGCATCCGGGCGCAGCAATCTTAGCAATCCCGAATATGGCAAGAATACCGCTGGCGCCCCGCAGGCGAAGCAGCTAACTTCACCCACGAAGGTTGTTGGCTTTAGTGGATTTCAATTGACCCGTTAAACTGAACCCGTCCGGCACAAGAAACAGTAGCTGGCGGAAGACATTTCATCTCAGACGTAGGCTGTATCGCGTAGCCCAATGTATTCTTGACAGGGATAATAATCTAATGTACAATAGACGATGAGGCTATCTCGGCCTGGGATTATATTCGAAAACCGGGAGAACGTGACGCGCCCAACGACAAGAACCCCATTCTCTCGCGATATTGATGCTAATAAAGGGAGTTACAGGCCGAAACCGTTATGTTAGTAAAATTTCAAGGCATTGAAATAAAACAAGTTAGTTAAAATTAACCGCACAAGCGCCGTAAAAAAGGGGGATTAAAAAATGACGGTTAGTCTCGCGATGTTGTTGAAAACAGATGTAGAAAAGATGTCAGCTTTTCGTCCTCTCGCGATGTTGATGATAATAAATAACTTATAGTCTTCTCTCGCGATGTTGATGAAAACAAAGTAGGTTATAAAAAAAGGCTGGATTTGCTTCGGTCACATGGCCACAGTGGGCCTGAACAGTCTTGGCAGGCGGTCCCGTAATTCGCGCCCTGACTTAAGGTGCAGCCGGTGAGCAAGAATGAAGGTGCATCCGGGTATGTTCATGAAAACAAAGGAAGGTCCTAAATCTTCAGGTGCATTCTCGCTATTCCACCGTCCGCCGCTAATGTTTCTGGATTAGAATGCACGCATCGACATGACGGGAGAGACATGACTAAAAGGTTGGCGTGGGCCGCCGCCATTACGGCTGGGGTATTGGTCTTTGCAACACTCGTAAGTTGTCATCGCGGGGCGGCGACGCGCCCGGTCACCAAGCAAGTGGTGGTGCTGGGCTTTGACGGCGCCGATCCCAAGCTTGCCGCCAAATGGATGGCGGAGGGCAAGCTTCCCAATCTGGCCCGCCTCCAGCGTGAAGGC
>JARLGN010000202.1 GCA_031292775.1 Acidobacteriota bacterium
GGACTGCGCGGATTCAAGAGAGATAAAGTCAGTGCGAACGGAAGACTGGCCGGAGGATGCTGGTGCAGAACAAACCAACATCAACGTCACTCCGAAAAGAACAGCGAGTTTGTTCCGCATTAGTGCCCTCTTGTTGTTCGCCTTATTGTTATCCTACCATCGCATCGGACTGTCGATTGTGACCTGATTACGAATTTTGGGACCGGGGCGATTGCACCCGAGTGATCGCACTCGGGAACCATGCTGAGGGGGTAATTCACCGGATCGGGAATCAAAAACGCCCGTATTGAAACAGAAAGACCGGGCGTTTTCGCTTTTGACCTTCATCCTCGCCATTTGTCCTTTGGTTTTCTTTTGCAGGGCGACTTACCCTTTGCCTGTCGATCTTTTTCCGTGGCTCTGCAGCACGGCACCCTCGACTATGAGCTTTGCATTTTGACTTTCTCTTGCGGCTCCACCGTCCTAATTAAGTCCTGCCTGCGCCAGCATTCCGAGAAACTGTTGGCGTGTTCGCATGTCAATCGATTCCGCCGCCAGCTTGCCGTTGCGATCGTAGATGAACGTTTTGGGAATGCCCATGACGTGGAACAGAGTATTCACTTTCCGGCCCGGGTCAAGAAGCACGGTGTAGGAGATTCCTTTCTCTGCGATGAAAGGCTTGACCTTGCTTGCGTCTTCATCGGTGATCGCCAGGATCACCAGTCCCCTCTTTCTAAACTGCTTGTGCAACGCCTCGAGATCGGGCATTTCCTTGCGGCAGGGTGGGCACCAGGTAGCCCAGAAATTCACCAGCACCACTTTACCTTGCAGGCTCTTCCGTGACCACGATTTGCCTTTGAGATCGACAAGCGTGAAGTCCGCCTGCTCTCGCTTTTGGTCATCCGCTTCCAACTCCGCCATGGCCTTGCCAAACTGGGGTGAATCCACGGAGGCCTGCACATGTTCGTAGCGCACCAACTGTGCTAGTTCAAGGTACGGCGTGGCGGGTTCGCCGTGCTCCTCTGGGACGGGATGCTCCGTCAAAGCAGCGCCCAGCGTAGTGGCGACTTGTTGCAAAGCATCGCGGCCAAAGTCGCCTTCAGTGGAGAGATTCGCCAGGCCCTCCGCCAGCTTCAGTTTGTTCTCGCCTGGTGGCAGTGAGCGAATGTCAAGGGCCAGTTGCCGCGTCTGCTGCGCACGTGTATCGTCGGGCAGTGAACGCAGCCCATGCAGTGCGTCCACAATCGGCTTCTCCGGTCCACTCCAGCCAGGACTCTGCTGGACAGGTAGCATCGACGGCGCAAACGGCAGGCCCGTGGCCGAAACGAGGGCCGCTACAACCGTCCAAAAGCTCATCCCATAACTTTCCTTGGCCGCCATGCCTCGTGCTAAGGACCTCATCACCTTCGAAACCTCCAAAATCGACCGTGGAATTCAGTTTCCGCGCCTCCGCAGTAAGATAGCATTCAAGGCATGTTAATTCTCCCCTGCCCGCAAGTCCTTTCGGGAAATTGCAGGCCCCAAACAATGGGGGGTCCTCAGCTACATGCTAACGTTCCAGAGAGATCTCGATTTTCCTTCTGATTGGATGAGGTTTTGAATCCCCACAATGGGTAAGGGCGGCATCCGCGCATTCGCGCTCGATGGTCTCTAGCGGGTTGTCGATGCTGCCAGAAAGTATTTTCCCGTCCGCCAGGCTCAGCCTTATTTTCACATCGAATGTTTCCTTGCCTACCGCTGCCAGATATTTCCCGTCCTTCGTTCGCTGCACTTGGACCCAGTTGTTGGCCGTACCGCCCACAGGTTTGTGCATCCAGTCTGCCGGAAGCCTGATCCCCGGATTTTCGGGCGGCACGTGACGGATCATCATGGTGGCTATGTTTTCGGACCGGTTCACGTCTTCGAGAGTGAAATCAAAATCGATGGAGTCTTCACCAATCAGGACGTATTTGCCATCCGCCCAAGAGTTGGGGGCGCTGCGCTTGAAGTAGAAATGATCTCCGGCATGGGTGAACTTGCCTATCTTTTGGGCCAGCCACAAATCGGCGTAGAAGGTCATCAGATCGGTAATAGGACCAATGAGCTGTGGATCGACTTGGCTGAGATTGGGGAAACGGGGGTTGCGATTGAGATCGAGCGAAAGCTGCTGGCGGAAATCGATGTCGGCAGATGAAAGGGCGACCTTCTGATGGTTCGAAATCAGATTTGACCAGCGATACTCCTCAAAGAAAGTTCCAGCGGAGTCCTTTTTCACAATTCCGTCGGCCTGAATCTCATACTTCCAATCCTCGTTGACACCTTTCATATGGTAGGTCAATTCATCCCCCGCCCGATAGCGGCGCACCAGCACATTACTGTTGTTAGAGGGAGCTTGCTCAGCTATAAGACTGGAGCCGCCGCAAATCAGGAGAGTTACCGCAAGCATCTTTACCATGCTTTTTTAAGCCTCCTCATGATCTTGGCGGTTGGCGGTCCAGGCGCGTGCTCCTGCGGCGACCTTGGCCAAAGTCTTTCCATCCATCTCGACGCGAATCGCCGTGCTGTTTCCATTATCAATCCACAATAAGACGTTGGGATGCGGGGATTCATCGCATCCTATGAGGATCAGTGCGCCCAACAGAACCGCCGCCGACCATTGTCACCGCGCCTTCCTGCCGGCGCGACCAAGCGCTTGGGCATATGAATCTTGAGTCTTCTTGTACGAACGTACGAATTCCATGGAAATCCGTTCCTGTAAACCGTTACTTCAACTGGGCGCGTGGATTCAGCCCCCCTTCACGGCTTCACCAGCGCCTACGCAGCCAAAACCAGCGCGGCGCCATAGTAGGGCAAAACAGCATCCGCTGCAAACGCTTGAGGCGCGCGAGCACGCAATATTTCTCATTCCTGCCCGGTTCCTCCGTCTACCGGATAGACATGAACCGAACACCCGTGTACTATTACCCGCTCTTGACGACAAGGCGCCAAGAGGTGAAGAACCGGCCCGCGCAATACTTGCTTCGCGCTTGTGCGTGAACCCAAAGGTAATTACGGAAAGGCCGCTGGGCAAGGCGCTCGAAATCTTCACGGCAATTGAACAGTCATGCGCGTAGCTCCCTTGCCGGGCGGATTAGTGACGCGTCAAGAATCGAAGTCTATACGATGAAAAGTTGCCCCAGGTGTCAGTCGATTTACCCCGACAGTTATGAGATCTGTCCGCGCGATAGCGCGACGTTGGCCGAATTCGGTGTGTGGACCGAAGGTACAGTCATTCGCGGCAAGTTCCGCATCCTGCGCAAAATCGGCCAGGGCGGCATGGGGGCCGTGTATGAAGCGCTGCACCTGCGCTTCAATGAGCGGCGCGCCCTTAAGGTGATGAGCCCGGAGGTGGTGAGCGA
>JARLGN010000203.1 GCA_031292775.1 Acidobacteriota bacterium
CTTGAAAGCATCACCGGACCTTTGAGGCTGGTGAGAAGTCCGGCCAGAGTGGAAGTGGGTAGAAGCCGGCAGATTGGCTTGGTTTGGTCGCGCCCTCCCGCTACGGGAAGATGCTAAGTACCCGGTTGACAAATTCCTGCGTCTCCTGGCTGAAGCTCAGAAATTCATCTTCCGTCACCAATCCACGCCTCTTCATGGCCGCGAGTTGTTCCAATGCCGTTGATCGCCGAAGAAAATCAAAGACCAGAGCCATCTCTTAATCCCGCTTCCGGAGAACATCCCAAATCTCCAAATATCTCTGATGCAAGCTCTTTGCCGGGTCGCAGTTCATGTGCTTCAGTTCCAACAGGATTTGCTAGCTGAAGCGCTCCAGCGCGTCCCCATGTACATTCCGATAGATTTTCCAATCAGCCTCTTTGATTTGGCGTTCCATTTTTCCCTCACCCTCAAAGGCTCGCCACCAACGGTGCCACACATGGCCGTCCGGCACTCGCACTCTTCCCGCCTGTGCTTTGAATGACACTCCCCATGTGCATGTTCACATCGGCGCAGTGCATATCGCTTGTTTAAAACCCGTAAAATACATCTTACCGCCTTTGAACGCAATCAACCGCGTGGGCCGCGAGGGCCTTATGATCAGCAGTGCGCCACAGACGCCAGATCCCGGTCCCGGTGCTGCAAGGCCGTGAGTTCTTGCCTTTTTGTCAAAGCTTATAGTCAAGCGGCCCTCCTGCCATTAAAGACGAGTCGTGGTTTGCGCCTGCGCGAAGCGCCTTGGAGTGCGGCCGCAGCAGCTACCGCCTTGGAATACCGTAGCGCCAACCACCACCTTCAAATCGCGAGCAGATCGCATTCATGGAAAGGCGGCAGCTTCGCGGCCGCACTCCAAGACGCCTGCGGCGATCTCAGCCGTAGCGACATCTTCGCGGGTGCCGGGTGGAGTGCGCAACAAATCGCGGCCCATTTGATTTCCAGCACGGGTGTTGTAGCGCTGCACCGGCGCGGCAAAATCCCCTGGGGTCGCGGCCGGGCATCATCTCCCTTGACAGTTGATAGGCTATGCTGTATACTAGCAGGCTACGTTAGTGGAGGCGTCCCCCTATGTTCCTGATACCCCCCCGCGTCATGACTCCGGCCCGCTGGGCCGCCGACTGCCGTTTGGAGATGAAAAGACAAGCTCTGCCCAGCGAATCCGCCGGCGACGCGTCAGACAGGCGTCGCGCTACCCCGAGCGAAGCCTAGAGGTTATTGAAAACAATCGGTCGAGCGAAAACAAGAATATTGTAAAGCTGACAACTAATTGAATTCACACACCTTACCCAACTTTCCCCTAATCTTATAGAAAATAAAGGCAGTTGTAGCCACTGGGACGGCAAAGTCGTGTACCATCTCACCTGGTTCCATAGGGGAAACGCTGGATCCCTGCCAGGTAAGCGCAAGATCCGACACCCAGGCGCCGAATTCCCGCCACCCTGAGATGTTATAGCAAACAAAACCAGTTATTTGTTTTTGTCGCCGGAGGATGAACCAAAGGGTGTTTCCATCCCGCTTTGGGCGGCGCGGAGGGCCATGGGGAAGCCTGCGGCAGTCAGCAGGGCGGCGTGGTATTGGGAAAGGGCGGCATCACGCTTGCCGCTTAAATCATCGAGCCTTCCCAGGTAGATATGCGACCAGGTAACGATGCGCAGGTCATGGGCGGTGGCAAGAGACTTCTGAAAATACTCTTCCGCCAGATCGGGTTTTCGCATGTTGGCGTAGACCACGGCAAGTCCGTAGATCGCGCGCTCGCTCAGGGGATTGTCCCTCTCGATCACCGTACGGTAAGCGGTTTTCGCCTCCAGATACTTTCCCTGGAAGAACTGGTTATCGCCCTGGTCGAGCAGCCGTTCTTCCTCCGACTGTGCCGGCGCCACCTTGACCACAGCCGCGGGCGGGCGCGTGGCAAAGTGGACGTTGAACATCCGCTTCTCCTCAATCTTGGGATCGATGGCGAGAATCATCGGCTTGTAGAATGACGTCATGGAAGCATCCTGATGTTCGAAGGCAGCCAGCGACTCGTAAAAGTACGGCACCAGGATGAGGCCCTGCGCGGTCATCTCTTCCACTTTCTTCAAGCTTTCCGCCGGGGGCTTTTTCCCCATGCGCAATTCCAAAGTGCGAATCAGGCATTCCGTGACCAGCAAGGCAAAATCATCTTTGAAGTCCAACCCCAGCGTAGGGGCCTGCATTGCGTACATGCGGAGGTTGACCTTCTGATTGATCTCGCCGGCGTATTTGGCGGCCAGCGGATCAAGAAGAAAGTGCATGTATTGATGGCGAATCTCGTCGAGCTTCAGATCCTGCGAAGGAGTTATAACCAGATAATAGTTCAGGCCGTAAATGCGCGCGCTGACCTGCTCCGGCTCGCCCAGCAAATCAATGTAGATGGCGTAAGTCCGGCCTAAATAGCCGCCGGCAGGAACTCGCAGGTAGGCCTCCGTCAGCACAAAGCTCTGGCGAACCTCGTCGGTGTAACGGGCAACGGCCGCATCATACTGCTTCTGAACCTGCGACCAGAGGTTTAGCAACTTGGCCTGGGCGTAATAGGCCCGAAGGAGCGGAAGGAAACCCGCCACGTCACGCGCGTCAGGAGGGAGTTCGTCTTCCTTGACCGTAAGATTGAATGTCGGCGCCGAACCCACCAACAGGGCAAGGGAAATATATTGACCCAGTTCCCTGCTCGGGTCCCCCTTCACGCGATGCTGTTCGTAGAATTTCTTCAAATCGGGGAGGATGGGAGCCTTCTGCGCCTGCAGGTATTCGCGCACGATTCGACGCGTATCGCCCGCTTCGCTTGCCCCCGCGCCGGCGTCGTAGCCCGCCGCATTCAATGCCGCCAGCACACAGAAAAGCTGCTCGTTTGATTCCAGCACAACGTTTCCCGCGGATTGCGAGCGTGCCGGAGCAGGCAGCATCAGGGCAGCCAGAAATGCCGCGATAAAATACCCTGTCCACGCCAGGATCAATCCGCCGCGGCCGGAGGGGGCTCCCTGGGCAGACAGAAAATTGTTATGCGCTCGGAGTTGCAAAGGAGTTGGAGTCAAAGACAAACGGACTACCCTCGGACCGTGATTCGCCGTAAGGACAGAACCACTTGCCCATCCGTTGGCTTTCCAAACATAGTGGCTGGCTGGAAGATGCTGAAGTAGATCATACGGTCAAGGTGCTGCATGAGTTCCGGCGAGCCCTGGCCAGATAGAACGCGATACCCCTTGACGCGACCCTCGGCGTTGATCTGGGTCACCAGCACCAGGCCGTTATCACCCGTGTTGAAATCCATGGGCTCCAGTCGCTGCACACGCGCGGGCTGCGCCACCGTCAGGGTAACATCGGGGATGTTGGTGATGGGCACCACCTGCGATCCCATGATCAGGCAAAAACAGATCACCGCCGTCAGTACTCCGCCCGTTGCCGGCAGCAGGAACGGCTTGAGGGCATTTTCAAAACGCACCCAGAGGTCGGAAAGAGGATTTCGGTTGAGGCGTTGCGACACTTGCACGCGCAAACGTAAGGCCACCTCGGCGGGAACCTGCCGGCGCGGAAGTGTCCGCAACTCCTCGTGGATGGATTGCCATTGATCGAGCTGTTCCGCGCAGACCTTACAGAAGGCTAAATGGTAGCGAATCGCCCTTCTTGCTTCCGGCGCGCACAGGTCATCGACATAGTCCGAGAAGTGATTCCGAATTTCGACGCAGCTCTCAAACATTTTCCTTACCCACATAGCTCGCCAGCTTTCGACGGAGCAGTTCCCGACCGCGCAACAGACGGGATTTGACGGTTCCTTCGGCCAAACCCAGCACCTGCGCGATGTCCTCGTACGACAGGCCTTCGATTTCGCGCAATACCACGACTGTCCGGTAAGGAGGCGCCAGGCTCGTCAGAGCTTGCTTTACCACCACTTCCCTCTCCGCCTGCTCGAATACCTGATAGGGACTACGGTCACTCGATGCGGCTTCCGAAGCCACGACGGCTGAGGGGGATTCGGTGTCATCCATGGAAATCGGTTCACGCCAGTGACGCCGAATCCAACTCCGACGATGGTTCGATGCTTCGTGAACGGCAATGCGGTAAATCCAGGTCCTTAAGCTGCTTTCGCCGTTGAACCCCTTGATGCCCTTGAAGACCTTCACCATCACATCTTGCAGAACATCCGAGGCATCGGCCGAGTTCTCTACAATGTGCCACACCAGATTGAAAACAGGATTCTGGTAAACCGTAAGCAAGTATGCGAATGCCTCTTGAGAGCCAGCGCGCAGTTCAGCGACGAACGCTGCCTCCTCGTTGACTGCCGGCAATGTTTGTTCGAGCGTGATGCCTACCGACCGCGCGGTTCCCATAACGCCCTCAAGATACCAGTTCCGAACCCGAACTTCAATACCGCGGATGCATACTTACCTTACCCTCTGATGAGATTGACACCGCAGGTACGAGCTTTGTTCCAAAAAGTTATCTTGACAGTTATTAAAAGGGGGTTGAGAAGGGCGATAAACGCTCAAACGCCCTTTTGAATCGTGAAACCTGCACCCGGGACATATCGTCTGCAAGACCGCTGGATATCGCCCAAAGGCAGCTATCTTACTAATCGAGAGGCGACACCGGAAATCGGCCAAACATGCCCAGTGTATCTTTATTTTCAATAGCCTGGAAGCGCCCACGATGGATTTGATCGACCCGGTATAGCCCCACCGGCTCCAATCACGCCGCAGGTAGGCGCCGGGGAGGCCCATTCATGACGCACTGAACTGCCCCTGATTACATCCTTTGTTGACACTCCCTTATGCGCGTGTTAGAAATAGAGGGAGCCGTTTTTCCACGTGGGCCTGTGGCGCAGTTGGGAGCGCGCATGACTGGCAGTCATGAGGTCGAGAGTTCGAACCTCTCCAGGTCCACCAACCTAACACTCAGAATCCAAAGCACTAATTGACCGACTCCTTTTCTTGTACCTGTGAAATGCCCTTTCTGTTCGCTGCTGGCGTTTGCCTCACAATCAACGGATCATGTTCCCAGGAGTGTAAGACGCTCGCCTCCCTTTGGTCTTAACAGGCCTTCACTCAGGGTGGGTAATGACGCTCGTTATTTTGATCGAGCTATGCCCCAACAGCGCAGCCACATGTCCAAGTGGTATTCCGCTGTTGAGAGCGTCGAGTGCCAATGAAGGTAGCAGGCAGGTGATATGGGTTCCGGTCTTGGCAGTAGTGATTTGGTGGATATCTTGTTACTACGTCACGGTGTGAAGTGCCCTATATAGCGTTGCAACCAATCCGCAGCGGATTCATCTAAAAATGTGTATGAGTGTGAACACCTGGTTTCCAAGTGCCCATTTACTGCAACAGCACCGGTACCTTCGGGAGGCGTCGGGATTGAGGGGCGCAACGGAAGTGGAGGAAAGCAAATATGGCAGGGAAGAAGATTTTGATGCTGGTGGGCGATTATGTTGAGGACTACGAAGTGATGGTCCCCTTTCAAGCCTTGCAGATGGTGGGCCACACTGTGCACGCCGTCTGCCCTGGGAAAATGGTAGGAGAAACAGTCCGCACGGCCATCCATGATTTCGAGGGCGACCAGACGTACAGTGAGAAGCGTGGCCACAATTTCTCACTTAATGCCAATTTCGAAGATGTGGAAGCCGAGTCTTATGATGCCCTGGTTATCCCCGGCGGGAGAGCACCCGAGTATCTGCGGATGAACGAGCAAGTGCTCAAGACCGTCAGGCACTTCTTTGAAAAGGGTAAACCAGTGGCGGCGCTGTGCCATGGCGCGCAGTTGCTGACGGCGGCGGGCGTAGCGAAGGGAAGATCGATGAGCGCCTATCCCGCGGTGGGACCCGAAGTGACCATAGCCGGAGGCAAGTACGTGAACCTTCCGATGACGGAGGCCCATGTGGACGGGAACCTGGTAACGGCTCCCGCTTGGCCGGCGCATCCAGTCTGGCTCGCGAAGTTCCTGCAAGTGCTCGAGCGCGGAGTTTCCAAAAACGTCGCGGGCGTATGACCGGCGCCACAACCGAGAGTGGCGTGTCGCTTCCTGACAGCGCTATGGGGACAGTGACACCTGACACTTCGGAACGACGTCGATCGCGTCATTGAGCAACTGCTCAAATAGAATTCTATTCATTCCCCGAGCTTTTGCTAAGAACAGTAAAACCCCACGGGGCCACCGCGTCAGACGCAGGTCCTTCCGCGGACCGCCATCCTTGCGGCGCTCGGGTTGCGGGTCCCTTGAACGAAAACTCTCCCACATCGCGCGCGGTGGCCAGACTTCTTCTGACGGCACAAGGTGAGGGCGCGGCGCTGGCTGTACATGCAGACGGCCATAGCAATCGAAAGTCCACTTCCCTTCCCCACCCCATATCACCTGGACTGGATTGTGGTTAACGTGCGGGGAAGCAGGCCGAAAAAATGGAACGCGTAAATGGAATTGGTCATCCAAGGGAGTATGAACATGGAAAAGGTAAAGCTTGGTTCGCAGGGCGCGATCGGCTCCCGCATGGGACTCAGGAGTTGACGACCCTGCGGCAAGACTTCGAAAGCTGGGCCAAAGTTACAGAAGATGCCGATTATCCGCCCGCGCAGGCTTAATGGCACAGAGCCGACTGGACGGAAAGATCTTTCCGCACCTTGTTATCCGTGGGCCATCCCATGCGATCGTTCCCGGGAGGTGCCGACATCGGGAAATGCCGCCAGCGCAAGGGCGCTACGGAAACAGAATAGATGCCGCGATGCTCTGTAAACTTCCGTGAGCGTGAGGTAACTCAGCATGGCAGAAGGGGTGGATAAGAACTCGACTGAGGGCACATCGAAGGCGGTATCGCGGCAGACATTTATAAAGGGTGTCATCGCCGGCGGGGTGGCCGTGTCCTCTGTGGGCTACCTGTTTCGCGTCTCCACATCCCCATCATGGCCACGGGTCTAGCAGTGATTCTTACAGGTGTGCTGATGATGTCCCGCGTGCGCACGATCTTCTTCCCGCGTAACCCCTATTTGTTTGGGGACATGACTTGGGGCATGATGTATGTGTTGCATGGGCTGGCAGGCGTAGGGCTCATCACCCTGGTCATGGTCCATGTCTACTTCGCAATTCGGCCGGAAAAGTTAGATATTACGAAGTCCATGATCTTCGGATCGATGAAGCGCGACTTCTATCAGAAGCATCACGACCCGAAGCGATGCGCCGTTGAGGGTATAAACTCTCCCTCGAAGGCCGCCGGAAAGAGTACGGAGATATAATAGACATATGTCAGGCGATTTGCAGGAGCGCGGTGAAGCTCTCGAAGAATGTTATGAATTCATGCTGGCGTACGGGGCGCAGGGACCGCCGAGCGACGAAGGCAGCCGGGCGGGCGGGCAGGTGCGCGAATTCCTGGACCGTGCCGTCAAGGTAGTGGACGGATTGGCGGAGAGCTTTGCTGTGTCAATCCAAGAGAGAGGGCTTGACCCTGCCGTAAACTTCCGCGCATTCCTTGCGGTCCCGGACCACGACGCCCGCGACTCGCTCGCCGCCCTGGAAATGATCCTCGCCCAACCAGTCATCAGTTCCCAACTTATCGACAATCTCAATGCATCCATTCATCTGCGCGCGTTGCTCACCGACATGTTCCTGGTCGGGGAGATCATGGGGAAGCAGCACCCGGTGGTGAAGCCGCGAGAATGAACGTAGCCGAGCTTCCCGTTATTCACCGCGCGCGCCGGGGGTTGCTGCCATTTCTTGGAATGGCCAGCGGCGCCAGCGTTGCAACCATCTATTACAATCAGCCGCTGCTGCTTGAGATCACTCGCACCTTTCATGTTTCTCCCAGCCATGGCGGAGCCATTGCGGTTGCCACGCAGCTCGGGTACGCAGCCGGAATTCTCCTCTTCGTGCCTTTGGGCGATGTGGTGGAGCGCCGGAAACTGATCGCGCGGCTCTTTGGGGCAGTTTCGCTGGCGCTGGTAGCAGCGGGTCTGGCGCCTTCCTTTTGGGCCCTGGTGGCTGCCAGTGTGGTCATTGGCATGACCGCTTCCGTGACGCATATTTTGGTCCCGATTGCGCCGGAACTGGCCGAGGCCGGGGAGGACGGCCGGGCTATTGGCACCGTGATGAGCGGTTTGCTGCTTGGGGTTTTGCTGGGACGCGTGGCTTCAGGCGCCGTGGCGGAGGCGCTGGGATGGCGCGCTGTATTCCTTCTGGCCGCTGTTTCCACGGGGGCTTTTGTGCCACTGCTGTGGTGGCGAATGCCCGTCTTATCGCCTCCCCGGCCCGTGCGTTATGGTGCAGCGTTGCGCTCCCTATGGGACCTGTTATGCCAAGAGCCCGTTTTGCGGGAAGCTTCGACGGTGAGCTTTCTGGTTTTCGGATCGTTCATCGCCTTCTGGACGAATCTAGCGTTCTTCCTCGGCTCGCCGCACTATCACTTGGGAACAGGTGTTGCCGGCAGTTTCGGACTGTTGGGCGCGGTTGGGGCTGTCGTTGCTTCTCTGGCGGGGAGGTCGGCCGACCGTTACGGAACCCGGGTCACGCTTACCCTAGCCCTCGGGCTGTTGAGCGCGGGATATATACTTCTCTGGGTTTTTGGGGACCACATCGCAGGACTGATTGCGGGCGTGATCGTGCTTGATGCCGGACAGCAGGGAATGCAGATTTCCAACCAGACGCGCATCTTCGCCCTTTCCTCTACGGCGCGCAGCCGGATCAATACCGTTTACATGATCATCTTCTTTCTGGGCGGAGCTCTGGGGTCGGCACTTTCCGCCTTGGCGTGGAGCCACTGGCAATGGAGTGGTGTCTGCGGCTGGGGGCTGGGGATGTTGGCGCTCGCATGGCTGCGGCATGGGTATGGGTATAGGGCCCATGCCGCCCCAGAACAATCTTGAACCTGCCACCACAACGCTACATGCCCACGTTCGTGCTGTGGGAATCCAAAGCCGCGTTGCTCAGAACAGGTGGAAGTGTACCTGCTCCAAAAGCGCGCGGACACCGTTCCATAGGATCTGCACTCCAATGCACACGACCAGAAACGACGTCAGTTGCAAGATCACTGTCATCACCGTCGCACCCAGCATTCGTCCCAGTCGATCCGCGAATCCGTAACAGAGAAAAATGCTGAGCGCGAGCAACGCAGACCCGACAATTGCGACCAAAATGACCAGGAGATTAGGCCAGTGATGGCGCGGGACATTCGCGCCCAGGGTGATCGCCACGGAGATCGCTCCCGGTCCCACCGTTAGGGGCAGGGTCAGGGGATAAAATGCGTGGCGGAACGGGTCGTCGGGCTGAATGTTTTCCTTCGCTTCCGTCGGCTGATTGACGTTGCCCTGCGTTAGCAGGGTCCAGCCCGTTGCGATGACCACCAATCCCCCGCCCACTTGGACTACGGGCAGCGAAATGCCAAAGAACGCAAGGATGTCTGTTCCGATGAAGTACGACCCAACCAGCAGGAAAAAGCTGTTCCTCGCGATCCTCCAGGATAATTCTCTCCGTGCGCTCGGTGTGTGCTCCCTGGTCATCGCCATGAAGACGGGGCTTCCCCCCAGCGGGTCGATGATTGGAAACAGTGCGGTGAAAAACAGGAACAAACTTTTTGCTGCTTCAGCCAAAACGTTTCTCCAGGGTATGCTCGCTTAATCGTGCCCAGAGCACAATGACATGTAGAGGGAGATTATATTACGTAAACCATCTTCACAGAGAGGCTAAGACGCAGCAGCGCAAACTCATAATTCAATTGCTCGACGATTTACACCATATCCAGCGGCGCGAACCTGTGCGCTTTCGGAAGACGTCATTTGATTCATCCTGCCTTCGCAGCCGGTCCCTCCCGTTTGATCATTCGGTCCATGGCCAGCAGGTTGAGCATCAATTGCCGGGCGTGATGGTAATTCTCCTGGCGCACCACGTGCGGCTGAAATTCCATCTGGCGTTCGGCAAAACCCATAAACAGCGGAAAACCATGCGATTTCAAAGACATCTTTTTGTCGAAGGTGTCCCGCGCCAGGTTGAAATAGCGAACCGCCCACTCGCTTCCAAGGTGCTCAATGACGGCCATCGTCGAAATGAGAACTTCATCGAAGGACCACGAAGTCTTGTTCCATTTGTATTCGCCCACCTCGCGGAATTGGTAGTTGGTGCCCACGGGCGTATCAACCGGCCACTGATAAGCTCCCTGGTTAACATTGATGGAATCGGCCAACCCTCCGAAGATGTGATCCCAACAAACGTCGAGGTGATGACGCAACCGCTCAGCACATAGATCAATCAGTGTCTGGTCCTTGCGACGGAGAGCTTCATCCATGATCATCCATAAGGTTTCAACCGAGTGGCCGCAAACGGTTATGTTGGCCAGTTCTTTCGGGCGGCTGTCGTCCAGATTCAGCGTCTCCGTGTCGAGTCCGAATTCAGGATTGTAATGCTTCTTGATGACCGCATTGACACTATGGTCGGCCATCGCGACGATCTCACTGTCGGGCCATCTTCGCAACATCTGGGTGGCCGTCCGAACCGTTACCATCCACACTCCCTGAGACCGCACCCCCATCATTCCGGTTTCCGGGTCCGGCACGGCAGGATCCTGCAACTTGGCGAAGAGCTGCTTCATGAGCTGGAAGGCCATCTTGCGGGCTTCGTCGTCCCCAGAGGCATAGGCATACTCCTGAAGGCCCTCAGCGGCAAAGTACATCCCGAAGAGGTCACCACTGAAGGGCTTGAGCATCTTCCCGTCACGTGAAACCAGTTCAGCCCACGTCCCGTCTTTCTGGGGGAAATGCTCCAGCATGAAATCCTTTGTCTTCTTCGCAATTTCGAGGTAGTGGGGATTTTTGTCGAAATGGTTGTAGAGAAAGCTGTAGACCCAGATGCCGCGCCCCTGAAACCAATGAAACTTGTTGTCGTTTACCATTGTCCCGTCGTGATCAAGGGCGCACATGAACCCGCCGTACTTATGATCGATTCCATACCGATCCCAGAACGGGAGGTAGGCCTCAAAGAGTTCCCACTGATAATGCTTACGGAGTTCCGGCAAGCTCATTCCCGCAAGTTTGAGCCCTCGGCCTGGGCCCTGGCTTGAGGGAGGGAGGCTCCCTGGTTGCGCTGACATCCTGGCAATAGGTTCCGCTACGGCTGCCGTTGTTAAAGCTAGAAAATCGCGGCGTGGCAACTTAATCTTGCTCAGCATTTGATCCTACCTTCCTCTGATAAGTCGTTACGAGTTGCGATTTTACGACAGACCGCTCAATACGTCCCGTGATCAAGGTCTCCCGGATATGGGCCAGCAGTTCGTATTTACCTTGAGTCTACCTCTGATTGCCTGCATTTAGGCCCTAGACTTTCCTTAGCTCTTCCATGACTTGCTGGCAATTAAGAACCTTTTCAACCATATCCAGTGGGCGGTAGTAGTACTGGTTGGAAGCCTCATAACCGATGGCGGAATCCTGACGACTGATGGCATACTGGCGGCGCGCCAACCGGATTTCATCTTTGGTGATTTCAATCATGAGTGCAGCAACTCGATCGCGCTCCCCGGAGTTCGCGGATTCCCACTGCGAGCGCAGGAGATAGAAGCGTATCTGGTTCGCAACGCTCCGGAAGTGCAGGTGACAAGTCTCGGCGATACCAAGATCTTTTTGGGCGACAGCGCGTTTGTGAACGGGCACGCGCAGCAGTGCTTCGCCGAAACTCGCCAAGCCTGATTCCCACATCGTGGCCATCTTCCTGAATTGCTCCTCCACGGTCTCCACGGGATACGGACCGACCCAGGCTTTGTAGTCATCGTAAGGGAACAGGATCATGGAGGCTTTGTACCCGCTGGGATGGAGGCGCAAGGGATTCGCCGGACCATGCTGGGTCGGGATCGTATAAATCGCCAAGCCATAAGGAAACTCTTCGAAGGCCCGGCTAAACGTCTTCCAAGCCTCCATTATCGCAGGGGCCGCATCCCTACCGTACCTTCGCTCGGCGGCCCTTCGCAGGGCGTCGTTAACATCGGGCTCTGGAGAAAAGTAGAATGCCTGCGCAGCGTCAGAGTTGGGCGACGGATAGCCACCCACGGTCCAGGACAGCATCAACCCCTGTATGCCCGCCTTCCGCAAATTTTCGCAGTGCCGGACAATCAGATTGGGAACCGGAATATAAGGCACGGCCGAGATTTCCCAAGTGGCGCTCCATTGAACTTTCGCCATCGTGGCAAGGCCTTGCTGCCGGGCCAGGCTCCAGTGGCGCAGAGCCCGGGGACCGGGGCCGACGACAGATATGGAATACTCGCCGACCTTCGTATGAAATCCGCCTCGATCAACTGGCAGATCCCACTCGCTGACACTGAGCAGTGCCACGTCTTTCGGCAGCCTCTCGATAATACCGGCGGCATCTGCACCGTTGCGAGTCCAATCAGTTCCCCAGCCCCAGTCCCAGGCGATGACCTTGGCCTGGTCACTGCGACGACGCACGCCGTCACGGAAAGCCTGAATCACCTCCGCAACCACTTCCGCCCCGGTCCGCTTCGAGCAGCGCGGGCAATACTGGGCTCGACCGTGGGAATAGCAGTTGGTCAGGTTTTCCGACGCGGTAATGCAAAATATCCCGCCCAGCCCCGGCACCTGCGAAAACACGTGCGCCAAGCTCTCCGCGAGCCAGTCCCGGACTTTCGGCGCGCTGGTACACAGCGCGAAGTGCTTCGCGTCGCGGGCATCAAAGGTCCCTTTAGTCTCCGGGTGCTTGTCGAAAAACTCAGCCGGCATCGACCTCGGCTCGTTGAGATACAGGTAGATCTTCACGCCATGGTTCTGCGCGCGCTCCACCAACTTGCGCAGATTCTTTAGCCGCGTTTCGCACCCTTCCCCGAACTCCGGGAAAATCTTCGAGGGCGCCAGCGTCCGCAGCACCGCCTGCAACCACACTCCGTTCACGCCCACCCGCGCCAGCTTTTCCAGGAAGCCGTCCGGAAAAGGATCGATGTCCGATTCCATCAGCGGATCACCGTAGAGGGCAAAGTAAGAATAGACATAGCGCGGATCCAGTTGGGTGACGTGCCGCACTGAACCCACCGGCAGGTAAGGCCCCTCCCGCTCTTCCATCTGCTCTTGCAGATAGTAAAGACCCTGCCGGACGCCCGCCGCATCCCGCCCTGCCACTCGAATCTTCTCCCGCTCCACGCTGACCTCGAAGCTCCCTGCCGCCTGCGCCATCCCGGCATCCGCCGCCACTTCCACTACTTGGGCATGGGACGAGCTTTCCTCCGCCAGACCCACCTCACACCCGAACACCATTTGCAAATAGCTCTGAAACTCCACCATAACGCCGCTTGGAATTCCCTCGCCCTCCCCAGGCTGCCGCAAACACCATCCCCGGCTCAAATCCACTTCGCCCGCAGATGGTTGGCTCGCAGGATTGCGCATAGCGGGCGTTCGCGTGCTACTTAAATCAGCCACGAACTGAAATGCCGGTTCGCCGGGATCGTCGATAACGGACCTAAAGGCGTCATGCACCTGACTCTTGATTTCCGCCGCTCGCCGCCGGGCTGCCGACGACGGCTCTTCATACCGCAACCGCCCGCAGCCAGGTTTCAGCAGGCCGAGCTTTATCCATAGAAAGTCATCCTCTTTAAGTGTGTATTCGTAGTGCTGCCGGTCCCAACCCAGAAGCTCCATTAACTGATCGTCCGGAAGCACGTGCCAGTTCTGGCGGATTACCGTGATGTAGATGCGCCGGAGCTGATCTTCATTGAGATGAGGTTTGGTGGGAAGGCCCATCGAACCACCGACCTCCAGGACTTTCTCAGTCGTCGTTCCCAGCACCTGGGCCATTCGATCGGCGTTTGCGAGTTCCCAGTTCCGCCAAACGAAAAGATGCAGCCGATCCGGGAAATGCGGCTCAGGAACGGGTTCCGGCACCGGTGTTCCCCGCTCCGTCTGCAATCCCTGGACGCGAAGCCCATTGCTCCAGGGCGCGGTCAACAGGAAGGTACCCAGCGCGCTTTGTTGGAAGAATCTTCGACGTTCCATTTGCGCCCTCGTTAGGCGGTCTGACTTTGAAGGTGGAGGAGCCTGACGCCATCGCCCGGCAAGGAGATTTGTTCTCCTTCTCCGGTGAGCCTGCGCGCATCAAGACCCTGGCTCATTCCCTGATCAATCAGTTTCGCCGACAGCCCTGAAGTCAAGGGATGCTTCAGTGCCCGGGGATCGATGAAATATCTGATCTTCCTGGATTCGCGCTGGAGATTAGCAAGCAGGATGTATGCCTCACCAGGGCGGCTATAGACGGCCGAAAGCAGATCGTTTCCATCGAATTTGATGGCGCGATTCCGCCAGTCCTCAAACTGATACTGCTCGATATCGCCCAAAGTCTTGAGAATCGTGAAGAGGTCCGCGGCTTCATCGCTGGCTGGCCACGGAGCGGTGCCGGTCATCAAGGCAGTCAGGTGGAAAAGCCGGTGGATTCGGTGCGGAGCTTTCGCATCAATCGTTCCGTATTCAATGTCGCCTCGCGATCTGGCGCCCGTGAAGTTCCACTCCGGAGGTAACTGATCAGGCTTGGGCATCCCATCAAGAAGTTTGCCGGAGCCCCACTCCATTCCTACGACATAGTCGGCAAAGTTCTCCGCCGCTAACATTGCGACGCCGGTATTGTGGAGCGTGACCAGGCCGTCCGGACCAACCCGCTCCCGCGTCCATTCGATCATTTCGAGGAACTCATCAACGTCCCAGTGGCCAGTGCCCGAGTAGGCATAGGCCGCCAGCCCCTTGTCACTGGAAACGCCGTTGGAGGTTTTCCCCATGTGTAGGGGATTGTTGCAATACATTGCCAAATTCCAATCGTAGTAAATCCCATCCCAGGGATGGTGCTTCAGGACATTATCAACGTACGATTGAAAATAATCTTTCCAACCGGATTTAAAGCACATATGCGCTCCGAAATAGTATGCCGGCGCAAGATTTCCCTGGTCGTCCGGTTTTCTTCCCCACTCTTCTCCATGCGCTTTGAAGGCTTCGGTGCTCTGGTGCAGTTCATGATTGGAGAAATACGGCATCACCTTGATTCCGTTCTGGTGGCAGGTATCAATCACGTGCTCCATCTTCTTCATCTGATCGGGCGGATAGG
The DNA here is from genome assembly GCA_031292775.1 of Acidobacteriota bacterium. Classification (GTDB taxonomy): domain Bacteria; phylum Acidobacteriota; class Terriglobia; order UBA7540; family UBA7540; genus Bog-366. Next base: position 15,100 of record JARLGN010000203.1, read on the forward strand.
GCGGGAATGTGCCGTCGCGCCAGAACAAGCCGTCATCATGCACATCTCCATCGTTGTGCAGAGTCATGGTGATTATGCCGCGTTCTCCGTTGCGCCGAATCTCATCGTCGGAGACCCAATCGCCGCGGTTGGGACCAAACGATCTCTCCAGCCAGCGTGGGTGCGCGTGCCCGTCGAGGACCGTCAGCCCCAGGTAATAATCGAACGAGTATGTTCCGGTAAGAGGCAGAAATCCTCCGCGCGCCAGGTCGGGGTGGGTAGGCAGCGCCAGCGGACTTACTCGCAGGTTGACTCCGGGCGGATCGGTGCTGGCCTCCAGTGTTACAGATCCCGTTCCGGGTGTATCAGCAAGCTGGTAATACCACTGTCCCAAATCATCGCCGACGAACCATTCAATTCCCTCGATTCCAGGGTTGGCAAGAACCATGTGACAGGGAATATACCGTGAGGAGAAGCCCGCATCAAAATAGGATCCTGCCCGCAATTCACCCCACTGCAGCGGGTCGAAGCTGAAGGGATTCGCGGGCACGTTGTCAAAAGCCCCGGACCGGTGGCCGTAATGAATAAGACTGGGATGAAGAAGCGTCGAGAATACGGTCACCGCGGCGGTATTCACCGGCTCCTTCGGAAAAATGAACTCCTTATGAATTTTGATATAACCCCATCGATATTGGTAAGTGGTCCTGGTTCGAACGCCCACGTCGTGCCCGTCCGGCAGCCGCAGCGTGGCTTCGACACGCACGGTTTGGAACTTCCCTTCCCTGGTGACGTCGACCGAAGGAGAGGAATCGTGCACGTCGCTCAATGTGTCGGCTGGCCGCCGGTGGTGCGCTTCACCGGTGTGCTGCAGATTCCTTATGGCGGCAAGCTCAACGGAACTCGCCATAGGTTTGAGCAGCAGGTTGGGAGCCGCCCCGTGCACGTAGCTGATCTGGGTAATGGCGCCGCCCTTCTTGAGATCGTGATGAACGGAATAATAGGGCGTGGAGAGAATCCATTGCCCATTTTCCTCGTCTTTTCGAACTGTGTACTCCTGCGGCCAATTGGCCTTTGGTCCACGCTTCGATGCAACCGCAGGCTGCGCAGGCATGGGATCTCCCGCCGCGCGCTCGGGCAACCCGACGCTGCCGATGCCACCAAGCGCGGCGAGCCCAGCGCTTGCCTGGGCGGTAGCCTTTAAGAAATCCCTCCGGTTAACTTCCATTTGCCTGGACATGATCCCCCCTAATGAATGAGTTGAAGATGGTTTGTGACTTGGATTCCGTACTCGCCACCAAGCAGCCTGGACGGCAGGCGCCGGCACTTCCGCCAAGCGCCATTTGCCACCTATCGGAACGTGTAACGGTAAAGCGAGCAGTGGGAAGCGTAATAGATGCCGGTTGAGTCCATGGCGAAACCGGCGGTGACCTGCTCCGGCGCGGACGCGACCAAGGTGACCTGGTAAGTCGCGGGGTCGATCTGGAAAATCCCCTTTGGGGACAGGCCCCAGATCTTTCCGTCCGGTCCCACTGCCACGCTGTTGTAAATTGCGCTGAAATCCACTTGAGCGCGGTGGATCACCTGGCGCGATGACGGATCGAAAACAAACAGCGTTCGAGCCGCCATGCCGAACACGTGGCCGTTAACCGTGATCAGGTCTGTGATGCCCCTGGTATCTGCCACCGGCACGGTTTCAAAGATCTTCTTATGCGTCGCGGTATCCCACAAGAATAGCTTGGCTTCCTTCTCCGTGGGATGGCTGCCGCCGCCTCCACCAATAGTTGTACCGCCTACAATCAGCTTGCCGGCCGCCGTAAGCGTC
>JARLGN010000204.1 GCA_031292775.1 Acidobacteriota bacterium
ACTGGCGGCGATGTAATCCTCAATTTTCTCCGGATCGATGCGGCCGCAGTTTTCCAAAACGATCTTTACCTGGCGACGGAAGAAAGGCATTTCGGTGGGGCATTCCAATCGCGCCACCGGCTCGGCGTCAAGACTCTTAACGATGTCCGCCGCGTCATCCTCGGTCACGTTCTGATACACCACATTGCGTGGCTTGTCTGCCACCAACGGGCCCTGAGCACAGAGGCCCATGCAGCCCACGCCTTTTACCTTGCACTGATGCTCCAGACCGCGGTCCTTAACTTCCTTCTCCAGCGCGGCCTTGACTTTGTCGCTTCCGGAAGAAAGGCAACCCGCCGCTGTGCAAACGTGCAGCCGGTGCTTGTATTGCCGGTCCGATTCCTCTTGTTTGGCGGTTATTTCGCCAAGTTCTTCCGGCGTCATTGACCCCACCTCCCAGCTCTTGCCACCATCTCTGCGGAATTCATTTTCCCTGCCACCTGACCGTCAAACACAACCGCGGGCGCCAGTCCGCAAGCGCCCAGGCAACGGGCCGTAAGAAGGGAAACATTCCCATCGGGAGTTGTTTCTCCCGGCTTGATTCCGTACTTGCTTTCCATCTCGGTGAGCAGCTTCCCCGCCCCCTTGATGTAGCAGGCCGTACCGGTGCAGACCACACAGGTGTGCTTGCCCGGTGGCTTCATGGTGAAGTAGTGATAAAAAGTTGCCACGCCATATGCTTGACTCAGTGGCACGCGCAAACCTGTTGCCACGAACCGCAGCGAATCCGCGTCCAAGTAACCGAACGCCTCCTGCACGGTATGCAGCGCTTCAATCAACGCATGCGATTGGTTGCCCAGACGGCGCATGGAAGCTTCAACAATCTTCCAGCGCTTATCCGTCGAAGGCGCAACCGGTTTTTTAAAACTCGTACCCATTTCACACTCCTCCTGCGTTTTTACCGCAAGGCATCCTTGCTCATCCTTTACCCTTCGGCATTAGTTATGCAAGCCATGAGCCAAATTGGCGCTTACAAGGACAATAGTGAAGCTAATAATCTCAACGGATTAGGCATCACCGACACGACAAAATAACCGCAACAGAAACTTCGAGTGCCATAAGTACCAACTACGACTTTTACCTGCGACGAATGCCCCAATTTCCCAGTTTCCCCTTGCGGCATTTCAAAGCACATAAAACAATTTGCCCGAACGCACAAAATGTAGCTTTGCGATCCGCATGGGGAAAGATCGGCACCTGAAAGGCCAATAATATCGGTCATCATGTCCCGTTGCGATCCCAACTTGCACTGATCCCATTGCCCTTAAGGTCTCTACTCCGGCCTTCTCTCCCGTTGGAGCATTGAGTGCACCTGCCCTCCGGGTGTCACCCACGGATTGCACCTTTGGAGCAATGGGCTGGCAGTTGCTGGCGGGGTGTCCCGACGCATAACGGCAAAAGCCATCTAACCAATAGAAATAAATCAAGTTATCTTTACCAATGGAATGCTACTCGTGGCATGGCGTTTGCGTTACCACAGGGTGGCTCAGCGGGTTGAGCACTGTTTTGCCATGTCAGGAGGAAATTTCCATGATGCTTCGGCGATACCTTTCGATCGCTCTGACCTTTCTGCTGTGCAACCCAATTTGGGCGAGCCCGCTATTTGCCCAACCGCCGGGTGGATGGCGGAGGTATTCGCCCGGTCAATTGCAGGCAGCGATAAATGTCCTGGGCCCTGGCCAGGAATCGCACGTCACTGTAAAGCTTCTCGATAAGACCTTGCTCACAGGCTACGTGACTGAAATCGAACCCACCCACTTTCTGGTGATGGATACTCAGACCACCAGGGTCATCCCCGTCAGATACAGAAATGTGAAGGAATTGCGCGCCGAAAACGCCGAGAATGGAGTTCAATTCGCAGCCCGCGTGAGCTCGCATCTTAATCTCGAGATGGATGGGGGGAGCCCGGACCAATCGCCAGCGGGCGATTGCTGTAATCCCAAGGGCGAATGGGTCGCCGCCCTGGTGGGAATAGGGTTAATTGCGTTCATTTTTATCCTCTTGGCTGCCGGCGGCAAGGACTGACGATTTGAGGCATGCCGAAAACCCATGCAGATCGTCGCCCGTTGGCACGTTAGTGTGCCTAAGAGCATCTCTTCCGAAGGAATCCGCCCGCTTCTCCCGAAAAACGACAACACCTTGGGTGCCGATGGAGGAAAGGTCAACAGGCCGGCCTATAAGCAGTGCATCCCGATAAGGCTTTGAGCCGAGGCTCTCCCCTGCCTGTGCAATAGTGACCAAATACCCGAGTCATTTTGAACAGACGCGCAAATCATCTCGCCGCAGAATGGCATTTGCAGGTTGGTCCGCCCAACTGGCAAATGCACAGCGCGTGCATGCGGGACAGGGCGCCGAGGAACTCGCGGGTCGAACATGGAGAATGATTGAACCGATTCTTAATGAATCCGTTCAAGTGAAAAACTTCCCAAAGTTAATTGGAGACAACCAATGAAATCGAGCACGAAGGATCAGATCAAAGGCAAGGTTGCTGAAATTAAGGGTGAAGTTAAGGAGCAAGTCGGAAGAGCCACGAACAATCCCACCCTGGTGGCCAGAGGGCAGAACGAAAAGCTCGCGGGCAAAGTCCAAAAGAAGGTCGGCCAGATTGAAAAGGTGTTCGAAAAGTAGACGAACCAACCTCCGCGGGGGGGTGCGGTGTGCGCGTGATCGCAACCACCCCGCAGAGGAAGGATGGAGGATCCACAATGGTCATTGCAATTGGAATATGGTTGTTGGCTTTAGGTATTGGTGGGTGGTACTACGGCCAGCAGCGATGGGGTTTTGGTGGGGGCGCTGGCATTGGCGTCGGAACGATATTACTGGTACTTCTCACCGTCAGCCTGTTGGGAGTTTACCATTGAGCTGGCCCCAACCAAACAAGACTGCAGTCCATTCACCTTGGGTCTGTGAACGGGCGCGGAAAGGTGAAGGTTAACCCGTGGCCTGCCGGTAGCAACAAGCGCGAGGCCGACCAAACGGAATTGCTCAGAAGAAAGGGAGATTCACAATGTTAATCCTGCTTATCATTTTGTTATTGGTTATGGGTGGCGGAGGGGGCTACTACGGCCACCGGCGTTGGGGTTACGGCGGCGGCGCTGGCGTCGGACTGAGCACCGTTCTACTCATCGTCCTCATAGCTTATATTTTGGGGGCTTTCAACTAAGCGGCGCGAGTCTACCGGAACACCAAGCGGTCGCTGGCCAGGAAATTCAGGATAGAGCACAGCGTAATGGACACAACGTTGGCCAGGGTGTAGTTCATGGCGCACATGCCCACCAGACCTTTCATTAAAACCAAGTTCCCGCCGAGGGACAACGCACCGTTGGTAATTTGAAACCGCAGAAGCCGTTTCCACCGGCCGGGATTATCCTGGTTCGCGCGGTCTGACCATGTCCAGCGCTCATGCCATAGAAAGTTATGGAGGACGGCAACCTCAACCGCCAGTCCAGTGGCAAGCAGATAGTGCAGTCCGGCCCATGCCGTAAACGCGGCCAAGGTGGAAAGTTGAACCGCGATGCCCAGTCCACCCACGAAGTAGAAGGCGAGCCAGCGCCGCATCTGCCTCTGCCCTGCCCCATGACTTACGCACTGTGGCCACGTTCCATCAGTCGCCATCATCGCGGCAGCCTTTCCGCCAAATAGAGCGCATGGGTATTGCGGACGGCCGATACCACAAGCTTCAGGGCCATTCCCGCAATCGCCACCACGCCGCCCACATCGAACAGTCGGAACATTCCCCAGCTTCCCAGGTGCACCCACGGCTTATAGAGAAGGTAGAGCGTCCCGATCGAAAGAATAATCCGCAATTCGGTGGGGCCAAATCCCAGGAAGGAAAGGTGGAATACCCGGCGGACGTGTGTGGCGAGAAACTCCTCGGCCGCTGCGGTCAAGTAGGCAGCAAGCATACCCAGTGCCAGCAGCGGATTCATGTACCCGGAAAGGGCCAAGCCGCCCAGCAGAAAGAACGTGCCCACCATGTCCAGCACGTGATCAACATAGAAGCCGTACATTGGCCTCTGCTGATTGCGGACGCGCGCCAGCGTGCCGTCAAGGCTGTCTCCAAACCAGTTGAGGATCAGCGCCAGGACGACAAAGAGAAGGGCCAAGGGATTCCCATTGGCTGCCCAGTAAGAAATACCCGCAAGCAACATTGCCGCGAATCCCAATAAGGTTAAGTGGTCAGAATTAATGCAACGCGGGAGGCGCTCGGCCATCCAGACCAAGGCCATTTTCTCCGCTCCCGCCAGGATGCTTCCGTGTTCCCGAACATGTGTTGGTTTGTCGTTAATCATGATGTGAGCCTCGATTTTCCAATGCCCGCCGCCGCGGGCTCTGACAAAGCAATGTGCAAATGCCTCTCCGAGAGGGCGACACAACTTAAATATTTGATTACAAATGAAATCTCCTAACATCAAGCTGGGGATGCCCCGCAGTGAAGCGGAGTGTTTCTCCGACAGTGGAGGGTAGCTGCGGCGGCAAAGATTCGGGGTCCGGGATGCGGGGTTCGGGGGTCACGGGTTGGCGATTCTGCGTGCAAGTTTTGGGGGGCCGGTACTAACTGTCAGCTTTTAGCTGTGAGCTGTCAGCTATCGAGTCGACCAAATAGACTTGGTGCGAAATAGCGCGCGGTGTTATAAGGTCAGTCCATGATAAATACGCGCAATGGTTCCATCCATTTGTTCCGCTTCTCCGGCATTGATGTCTTCCTGCACTGGTCGTGGTTCCTGGTGGCGTTGATTGAAATCGAAAGCCGGAAGAACAGTTATTCCTCGGTTGGCTGGAATGTGCTGGAGTATCTGGCGCTGTTTGTCATCGTGCTGGTGCATGAGTTCGGCCACGCGCTGGCTTGCCGGCAGGTGGGGGGAACGGCCAATCGCATCTTGCTGTGGCCCTTCGGCGGAGTGGCGTATGTCGATCCGCCGCAACGCCCCGGCGCCACGCTTTGGAGCATCGCCGCGGGGCCGCTGGTCAACGTAGTGTTCATTGTCGCTCTATCGCTGCTCGGGATGTTGAACCGATCATCAGGGCTTCTGGACACAATTCCCAATGTCCACGCCTTCGTGCGAACTGCCTGGCTGATTAACGTGGGCTTGCTGATCTTTAATATGCTGCCCATCTACCCGCTGGATGGCGGCCAGATTCTTCGTTCCCTGCTCTGGTTTGTGATGGGACGCGCCCGCAGCCTGATGGCTGCCGTGGTAATCGGGTTTGCCGGAGTCGCAGGCCTGATCGCTCTCGCCGTGTGGAGACAATCCGCCTGGATTGGCTTTATTGCTGTGTTCATTGTGACGAACTGTTGGAGTGGGTTTAAGCAGGCGCGAGTGCTTTTGAAGATGGCCAAATTGCCACGTCGCGAAGGCTTTGCCTGCCCATCGTGCAAAACCGCGCCGCCGGCGGGAGCTTTCTGGAAATGCGGCCGCTGCGGAAATCATTTTGACACCTTCCAAACCCGAGCCGTCTGCCCGAGCTGCGCAGCACAGTATCCCGTAACCGTGTGTCTCGACTGCCGCGCCCAAAATCCTATGAGCGAGTGGATCGCAAGGTAGGGGCCGGGGGTTGGGGGCCAGGTGCTGGGAGCTCGGGCCGTTGATGCCGAAATAACGGTCAGCAGCACCCGAAGCCCGCTTTGCAGAATTTCCAGCCCGAACTTCTCACCACTTTGCATGCCACCAGAAGGGCGGGGCTGAACAGGCTGGGGGAAAATGCCTCACAGCGGTTAACCGCTATGCTGCGGGTAACTACCCCGTCCGTCGGCTGACGGACACCCCTCCTGAATCAGGAGGGGAGTTTTTAACGGCTCCCCTCCTCAGATGAGGAGGGGTGGCGCGCTGAGCGACGGGGTGGTGCTGAAGCGGGTGGTGCTGAACCGGAATGGTGCTGAACTGCACAGCACCAGCACGTTCTTCCGCAGCCTGTGAATCTTCGCCCTGCCAAGCCGTGGTAAGAAATTCAGGCTAATTTCCCGCGTCGAATGACAAATGCGCGCCCGGCGGGGAAAATTTGGCAGGATTCTTCCTACCGGTAGGAAAAGCGAAAAAATCTTACTAGGCTATGGCCATCACCATGCGGGAGTATGGAAGCGGAGAGCTTTGCCCGGGTGGAATGGCGCAGCACGAGAGGCAGAGGCGCGGCCCCACCAACGAGAGCAGTGGCGGATGATCCGTGACGGGAGCCCTGCAAGGTCTGAGGGAGGAAAGGCAAGCAGGCTCGCGGCGGGATTGGGGAAATGCCAATTAGTCCATGGAACCAGACGGAAACGTCCGCACACCGCAAGAGTTGAATAATGGAGATCGACCCCAATAACCGATTGATAACAAAAGGCCACAAAAGTGCTCCCAATAAGTTGTTGAAAGTAAAGGACGACAAAGAAAAAGATGTTAAAAATGAAGGTTGCTCCCAATGAGTTATTGAAAACAAAGGGGTAAAAAAAGTGCTCCCAATGAGTTTATGAAAACAAACGACTTAGGGTGTTTTCTGGATGAGTTGTTGAAAAGAAGCGAGTTAGCTTGGATTTCTCACCGCGGTCATGCGCAAAGAATCAGAAAATCTGCACTACGGCGGGCCGGAAACACGGCCCTTACGAAACATCCGGGCTAGTGTCCAGCGGTCAAGTTGGCGCCTTTGCGTCTTTGCGTGAAATGCTCTTGCCCGATCAGGGATCGCACCAGCCAACTTCAACTCAACGCTCCACCACCCGTGTCGTTCATGTAAAATAGTCCTCCAGGCATCATTCAAAAATTTTCAAGGGCAAGCACGCGCCTCGTTCCAAATGTGGGCACACGGCATTCGTGAGAGGCAAAGTCAGGGCAGATGATTACATCGCACAGGCTGGTCTGGACGCTCGCCCTCCTGCTCATATTCACCGCCGGCATTGGGCTGAGCAAGGAAGAGGCTTCTTTCCAAGTGCATGGAATCGTTCGCGACAGCAGTGGCGCTCCGGTGGCGGATGCCGAAGTCACCCTTGGCTTCGGCCATTTTCGAGTCGGCCAGGTCACTGATGGGGAGGGACAATTTCACTTCCGCCATCTCCCTACACCCTTTTGGACGATCGATGTGCGTTGCAGTGGATTCGCGCCCGTTCAGCAAGGCTGGGATGCAAGCACTCAGGGTTCAAAACCAGTGGAGATTACGCTCGCCCCCAAAGCGTTGACCGAACGCATCACCGTCACCGCCACACGCACCGAGCAGAGAGTGAGCGATACGGCAGCGAGCGTTGCGGTCCTGAATCAAGATGACATTGCCACTTCCGGAGCGTTGACGCTCGACGATGCCCTTGGCGAAATTCCCGGGTTCAACCTGTTTCGCCGCAACGGCAGCCTGACGGCCAATCCCACGTCCCTCGGTGTCTCGCTGCGAGGCGTCGGGACAAGTGGGGCCAGTCGCGCGCTGGTGATTTCCGACGGCATCCCGCTGACCGACCCCTTTGGCGGGTGGGTCTATTGGGACCGTGTCCCCATGACATCCGTGGGAGCAGTGGAAGTGGTTGAGGGCGGCGTTTCCGATCTCTATGGCGGCGATGCGCTCGGAGGCGTGATCAATGTTATCCCGCGCCGTCTTCACAATTCTTCCCTTTCGCTCGAAACCTTTTATGGAAACGAGCAGACGCCCGATCTCTCCATTACCGCCAGCCTTCGCCGCGGTCCCTGGATGGCGATAGCTTCCAGCGAGGGGTTCCACACCAATGGCTATATCTCCGTATTGCCGCCGCTACAAGGCAGTGTAGATTCACCTGTGGCCTCGGAGCATTTTGCCGGGCTGTACACACTGGAGCGCCGGTTCTCCGAACAGACGCGCGTGTTCGCCCGCGGATCGATCTTTGAAGACACGCGCAAGAACGGCACTCCGCTGCAAAACAATGACACTCGCCTGCGCCAAATTGCGGTGGGCGCCGACTGGCAATCACCCACGGTAGGCACCGTGACCTTTCGCGCTTTCGGCGGCCCGGAGACCTACGACCAGACAGCCTCCTCGGTTCCTGCCAACCGGAATAGTGAAACTCTTTCCGACAGCCAGCGCGTGCTTTCTTACCAGGCGGGGCTTGACGCGCAATGGACACATACCGTGGGAACTCACCAGACGCTTGCCGCCGGGTTCGACGGCCAGGAAATTCGGGGTGCGAGCAATGAGTTGATGTACTCCTCCGGCACGCTTTCAACCGCGGTGGGGGCAGGCGGACGGCAGCGGCTATGGGGGCTTTACGGCGAGGACATCATCCGCATCAACACCCGCTGGTTCATCACCGGCGGCGCGCGCGTGGACAACTGGAACAATTATGACGCGCTTTCAGTAACCCGCCCGCTTGCCACCGCCGGACCGTTGCAAGTCACCAACTACAGCCCACGCAGCGAGCAGGCTTTCAGCCCTCGACTCTCCACGCTTTTTCGAGTGAAGGACAACCTGGTATTTCGGGCCTCGATGTATCGAGCGTTCCGCGCTCCAACCCTGAACGAACTTTACCGGTCGTTTCGCCAGGGGAATACCCTGACCCTCGCCGATCCCGGCCTGACGGCGGAACAACTGACCGGGGCGGAGGCCGGTGCCAGCTACAACGCGTTTCATCAGCGGGTCAGCGTGCGCTGCACGCTCTTTTGGAGCGACATCAGCGATCCCATCGCCAACGTAACGCTGTCAACCACATCGAGCCTGATCACCCGGCAGCGGCAAAATCTGGGCGAAACACGCTCCCGAGGCGCCGAACTTGAAGCGGAGGCAAGGCTCACCAGCGCGCTGACCTTGTCGGGCGGATGGCAATATGTGGATGCCACCGTCACCAGCTTCCCCGCCAATGCACTATTGGATGGGTTGCTCGTTCCCCACGTTCCGCGTCACGACCTGAATTTCCAGGCACGGTATTCGCGGGCGCATTTATTGACAGCTGCTCTGCAAGGAAGTTTTGTGGGTCAAGCATTCGACGACGACCAGAATACACTGCTGCTGAATCACTATTTCCTGCTCGATGCGCTGGCGTCGCGCCCGCTGGGACATGGCATGGAAATCTTCGTGGCAGGAGAAAACCTATTGAGTCAGCGCTATGATGTGGCCCGCACACCCGTCCTCACCAGCGGCCCTCCCGCATTGTTCCGGGTGGGCTTCCGGCTAAGCATTCGTTAGAAAACTCCGGCTATAGACATGGATGGGCAGTATGGGCAGGATAAATAGACAAAACAAAAGCCCGAACCAGTACGGGCATCCGCAACCTTCTATGTAGACATTTTGCTTTTAGTCTTGGCCCTCTGTCTATCCTGTGTATCCTGTTTATCCATGTTAGAAATACTTCATTTACATGGATGGGTAGGATGGACAGGATAAATAGACGGAACAAAAACCCGAAATGGTGCGGGCTTCTGCAATCCTCAATGTTGATTTATTGCTTTTGAGTCTAAGCCCTCCGTCTATCCTGTGTATCCTGTTTATCCATGTTAGAAATACTTCATTCACATAGAGGGGATGGGGTTTGCTCCTATTGATTTGTTTCGGCCCTTTAGTCAAGCTTGATATTGTTCGTCGCTGACCTGTTCCATCCAGTCGACAACCTTCCCGTCGAGGCTTTTCTGAATGGCGATGTGCGTCATGGCCGTGGTCTTCTCCCATCGGCAACAGGCTATTTCAAAGACTCATTTATCGCTCACCTTCCCGTCAGCTTCTCCAGGTGTTCCGGATAACGATTGCCTTGCACGGTGATCTTCGAGGCCGCGCTATCAATCTCGCGCAGATCAGAGGGCGTAAGTTCCACTGCAACCGCTCCGATGTTCTCTTCCAGACGGCTTAGCTTCGTGGTTCCTGGGATGGGGACAATCCACGGCTTCTGTGCAAGGAGCCACGCGAGCGCGATCTGAGCAGGGGTCGCCTTCTTCTGTTTGGCGATTCTGCCGAGCAGATCGGCGACAGCCTGGTTCGCCTTCAGAGCCTCCGGCGTAAAGCGAGGGAGGGTGCTGCGGAAATCGGAGCTCCCAAACTTTGTATTTGCGTCCATCTTTCCGGTCAGGAATCCTTTTCCCAGAGGGCTATACGCCACCAAACCAATTCCAAGTTCCTCGAGAGTCGGCAATACTTCCGCTTCCGGCTTCCTCCACCACAGCGAGTATTCGCTTTGGAGTGCCGTAACAGGTTGAACGGCGTGGGCGCGACGAATGGTCCCCACACCTGCTTCAGAAAGACCGAAGTGCTTTACTTTGCCCTCCTGAATCAGATCCTTCACCGCACCAGCTACGTCTTCGATGGGCACATCCGGGTCAACCCGGTGCTGATAAAGCAAGTCGATGACATCAACCTTCAACCGCTTGAGCGAGCCTTCGACAGCCTGCTTGATGTGTTCGGGCCGACTATTCAGACCTGCCACTCCCGGCCGATTATCGCTGCCGCTCAGATCGAACCCGAACTTGGTGGCGATCACGACCTGCCCACGCAAGGGAGCTAGGGCTTCACCCACGAGTTCTTCGTTTATGAACGGACCATAGACCTCGGCCGTGTCGAAGAACGTGACGCCACGTTCCACGGCTGCCCGGAGAAGAGTGATCATCTCCTGCTTGTCTTTGGGAGGACCATAGGAAAAACTCATTCCCATACAGCCGAGCCCAAGGGCTGAAACTTCCAAGTTGCTCTTTCCAAGTTTGCGCTTCTCCATTGTTCCTCCTTCGGAACCGTTTCTCTCGTCACTAGATTAAAGTCTGGCGCCGTGGAAGCGGTATCCTGATCCTTCCGATTTATTGCCTATTCCTCTCGCCATTGAAAGAATTATAGGCGCATTCGGAACCGCGAGGCTATACTAGGCATGAGAAAAGGAAACCAAATCAATGAGAAACCTCGGCAATAACGCCACTCTCTCGCCAGATCGGGCATATGAATTGCGAACGGAGCTGGCCCACAAAATTGCCTCATTCATTGGGTCCGCAGAGAAACGAGTAACAGACATTCCCGGCCTGCTGTTGAGCCGCCGGACCGCACCAACAGCGCCGGCCTCCGCGACGTACGAGCCGAGCCTGGCCGTGGTCGCGCAAGGGCGGAAGCGAGCGACCCTCGGCGGAACCACGTTCATCTTTGACCCGTCGCGATACCTGCTGACGTCGCTGGACTTGCCAGTCATCTGCAACGTGATTGAGGCAAGTGAGGCAGTGCCCTATCTCTGTTTCGTGCTCAAGCTGGAAATACCCGTTGTGCGGGAACTTCTGGGCCGTGAGGAGATTCTGGCGCCGGAGGGGACTTCGGACAGCCCTGCCATGGCCACCGGCGAGACCACACCGGAGTTGCTCGATGCATGTTGCCGGCTCCTGGACCTTCTGAACACCCCGCAGGACATTCCGTTTCTGAGCGGCCTGATTCAGCGCGAAATCATCTACCGAATCCTGCGGGGACCGGAGGGGGCGCGCCTTCGAGCGATTGCAACGCTGGGAGATCAGAGCCAACGGACGGCAAAAGCGATCGCCTGGATCAAGGAGAACTTCGCAAAACCGCTACGCGTGGAGGATCTGGCAGAAATCGCGGGCATGGGCATTTCCACGCTGCACCACCACTTTCGGACGCTAACCGCCATGAGTCCCCTTCAATATCAAAAACAACTCCGATTGCAGGCCGCGCGGGGACGCATGCTGGTCGGCGGTCTGGACGCAGCAAGTGCGGCATTTGAGGTGGGATATGAAAGTGCCAGCCAGTTCAACCGCGAATACAGTCGTTTTTTCGGCCAACCACCGATGCGGGATATTCGGACTCTTCGCTCGCCGGGCGCTCCTGTGTCTGAGCTAAGATGAATTGCGGGTTCCGTGGACGGACCTCGTTTTCACATAATGGACAGGATAAGCGGCCGGAAGAATGCAACCGGACTCGCGTTAAGTTGGGAAAACGCATGGACCGCGATATCGTCCTAAGTTGAAAGTAGCCTGAAATTACTACAACGCCCGCCCGCAATTCCCGTCAATATGCAGAGATTGCAAACGCGTCAAGTAATTAATCCTGTCCATCATGTTTATCCATGTTCAGCCCCTCCCGATTAGCGCCTGAAAGTACTCGGCAGCAACAGGCTCGAGTGCGAAACGCTCTGTGGCCTTTAACTGGGAAATAATCAGAGAGCCTTTGCCGACGCGCAGTTCGGCGGAAACGGGCATGACTTTGCGATGGGGGTCGGGGTCTCCCGGCCTCGGTGCCTCCGCGGTCTGTAGAATCGGAACAAGGCCGGGGCCATCAAGATAGCTGGTGGCCACGTATTCGATATAGTCCTTTCCGGCGTCGTACCAATAGGAAAAGTCAAAGGGCTGAAACGAGGCGACCAACGGATGGCCCGTCTTGCGCGAAACGAATTCGCGGCCCTTCATGTTTTTGACGGCAATATCGGCATTACCAAGGCGCCAGACGGTGTTCGTGGCCTGCTCGAGGAGTATCGCCCTGCCCCCGTCCACCGCAAAGCTCAGCACGTTGCCGCGCACCATCTCGAAGGCATCCACGTCGTCCACAAAGGCCAATCGGGCGTGCTCGCGGGTGGGGGAAAATACGTGAGGCTGCAATCCAAATGACTGTGCGAGTTTCCACGCTCGGCCGTTCGGTTGACCGACGATTGCAGCCTCCACTCCCGCGTTCCTGGCCTTATCGAATGCCGGGAAGACCTCCACTTCCATTTCGCTGGCGTGGATCAACTGGCCGGAACGCTTCAAGCCGAGACGGATGGTCAGCTTTTCCCGGCGGGTAACATCGGGAACTTTAAAGTGGAAATACCCCTGGAAGGCCGCACCCAGCGAGGGGATCGACGCATCTCCGCTTTGGGCAAAGATGCGGCGGCCGCCTTGGAGAACTTCCCACACCAGTGCCCCACTCGCGAAGTCAGCGCGGCGGTCGTTACACACCCAGAATTCCAGCGCGAGTTTCTCCCCGGCGTAGTAATGGAGACGGTCCGTGCGGATGTCCACCATCAGAGGCGTCAGTGCGTCACGGAATTCAAAGAAAGCCGGCTTGGGGTGGCGGTCTACGTCGACAAGGGCCTTCTGCCAACCGTCGGGCCAGGCATCAATCAGCAGATGCACTGCGGTGGAAACGATGCGGTCGGTTTGCCGGCGGAAGGCGCGTGTCATCGTGCGGATTCCCCACGCCTGATGAGCCTGGCTGGCCGCAATCCATTGCGCCATGGTGTCCTGGGTATCGAACCAGCTCCCGTGCATGGTCCAAGTTTGCGAATAGGGGATCTGGTCCGAATTCCAACGATCTTTCACCGAGACCGGAAGCCATTCCTTGGGATAATGCTTGAACATGGTTTCAGCGTCTTCCAGCCCCTCCACACCGTACTCGCCGCTGCCGTGCTTCCACCCTTGCTTGCTATCCACCCAGTAGCCGCGAATGAACTTTCCGATGGGTACAGCATGCGAGCCGTACCATAGGCAGTAGATGTGGTTGTCGGGAAGGCCGGGTTCGGGCGGATCGTAGTCACCATCCACAGGCTTGATGACGCGGTCGGGATTGTAAACGTGAACCACCGACGAGGCCGCCTGAAAGAAAAGCTCCAGCTCCGGGCGGGTAAGGTCTCGATGCGCCATGCCGTCCTTATCCGCGGAAGTCGGCTCGTTGATGTAGCTGATCATAATGTTGCAGGGATGGTTGCGCGTGAGCTTCTCCATCTCACCGGCCTGGCGAATGGCTTCTTCCAGTTGTGGCCTTCGAAGGCGCCCAAACAGCGGCAAATCCGTTTGTGCCATCATGCCCAGACGGTCGAACATGTCGTAGACCTCGGGCTGGACAGGGCTCTGCGTGAGCCGGAAGAAGTTCATATGGGCGAGCTTGGCGATCAGGATGTCGTCAATCAACTGCTTCTCGTCACCCCTCATCACCGGCACTTCGAAATTGCCCATGGTGTCAGCGCCGCGCAGGATAATCGGTTCGCCATTGAGGTAAAGAGTGCCCTTCACAGCGGAAGTGTCGTCCATCCGGAACTCGCGCATGCCGAAGTGCTCCTGAGCAACATCGACGGGGCCGCCGTCTTTGGGGCGCAGCGTGGCGCGGAGGGTATACAAATACGGATGCTCGGGTTCCCATGCGCGGAATTCACCCAGGTAAACCGTGGCCCGATATTCCGAGGAACCTGGGCCAGCGGGCGCAGCATTTACCGGAACATTTTCCAGCGCCGGACCATGGAAACTTTTGGGATAGACCCCAAC
>JARLGN010000205.1 GCA_031292775.1 Acidobacteriota bacterium
AGAACTCGGAGACAACTGCGCCCTCCGGTCCAGCCTGAAACCAATGCCACGTGCCGGGCATCATGGTGTACTGATCCCCTGGGCGCAGACAAACTTCGTGCTGAACTTTGTAATGGGGCTCAGAACCAGCAGGCGGATGGCAGGATGGCGGCACCGTCGCAGGTCCGGGCACGTAAAGGTACACAGTCCCCCACCGGCAGCGGAAGGTCTCTTCCTTTCCCAGTTGGCCGCCCACCGGAGGATGGAGGTGCTCAGGGCAGGTCTGATGAGGGAACATCATGATTTCCTTCGCGCACACCCGGTCCGTGTTCACATAAGTAATGATCTCGAGCCCGGTCTTCTCCAATTCGCCCAACCCGAAATCCGCCACTTCAATGCGGCCCCTCTCGTCAGGCGTAATCGCGATTCCGGCTGTCTTCAGCAGGTCGATGGTTCTGCTAACCGCTGCCTGGTACTGTTGTTGACTGATCATCCGCATCTCCTTCTCTCTCTGGCGTTGGCGTTTTGAACAGAACGAAACCCGGCGACGATTCTACCTCAGGCTTGTCTCTTTCGGGATTGATTTGATATCCAGAGCGGCATAAATGTTTGCACATCCGGTTGTAGCGGCGGACTCCGACCGCCGTCGTCCCGATAGATCGGGACGTTACAATTTATGTCGCTCTGTATAGTTTGGGAGACTGGTAAG
The DNA here is from genome assembly GCA_031292775.1 of Acidobacteriota bacterium. Lineage (GTDB taxonomy): Bacteria > Acidobacteriota > Terriglobia > UBA7540 > UBA7540 > Bog-366. The sequence goes on from JARLGN010000205.1 coordinate 689, forward strand.
AGGAACCTGGTTTTTCCATGTCTGTACTGCAATTGCGAAGCACATCCCCATCGCCGGCCCGGCCGTCAATAGGCCATCAAGTAATGGGCCGGTCTCCTGGGAATGCAGACTGGCCGGCAAGTGGTAGAATGAGCCGACCGAAGAGAGGACCCATCGCCGTGTGGCGCGCGATCCGGCACGGAGCGCCGGTGGCGTCATAGGTGTGGGCGGGCAAGCGCATCCATCGCATCCTGGAGGAAACCGCCTTGTCGAAGGCCGTCAGTCGCCGGAGGATCGCGGAGATTCTGGTCCTGGGATTGCTGCTCGCCTACCTGGTGGCGACGCGACTGCTGAGCCGTCCGCCGGCGCCCACTCCACCCCACGTTCCTCAACCTGTCAGCAGGGTTCGGCAAACTCCCGACGCCGCAATCCGGGCGCGGGCGATGGGGGATTCCCAAAGCCAGCGGGGCGAGTTTGATGAGGCCATCCACTCCTATCGGCAAGCACTGCAACTGGATCCTTCCAACCACGATCTATTCAAGGCACTGAAGCAGGCCATTCGATCATGCAAGGCGGCGAAATTCGTGTTTGCCGGGGAACTCCAGTGCGGAGAGGCTCTCCCTGCTCCCAAGTCTGCAACCCAAGCGCGGGTGATGGGCGATTCCCGATTCAAAAGAGGAGATTATGACGCGGCCATTGACTCCTACGAGAAGGGCTTGAAACTGTCCCCTTCAAGCGCCGAGCTCCAAGAGAAGCTCGACGCGGCCATGCAAGCCTGTGAGAAGGATAGAGTCACCCTACCCGTGCCCTTCACGTGCGGCGCCCGCAACCCTCTCGTCAGACTGATTCCTCCGGCCAGCCATCCCCAGGTGTTCCGCGTGGGGGTGGGGGATGTGCCGATTCCGGCCGATGACATTGAACGGATTCTCGTGCCCGTGGGCGAACTCACCGTCCCGCCCTCCAGCAAGGCTCCTCCGGGGGCGTTTGTCGTCTTCCCCATGCGCGTCAACATCGATGGAGACGTCACTCCCGGCGAAACAGAGTTCGACGAAAACGGCTTGGGTCCCCTAGTCCTGTCTGCTGCCCAGGCGTGGAAATTCCACCCCCCGACGATAGGGGGGAAACAGCAAGCAATCGACCTCCACGTAATCGTCATCTTCTAAGCCGCCAAGGCAACTGAGCGCGGTGGCGTGGAGCGAAGGGACAGAGGCCGCGGATTCACGCGGATTGCCACGGATCACTTCGCCCGGAAATGAGCCGTGATCATCGGTGTCCATCTGTGGCTCACAGCTTTGACCACGGAGGCACAGCGGAAGCCCGGCGGATGCTCCGCGCCACAGGGTGTCTGGGCGGGCGGACGGGCAGACGGGCGGGCTCCCCTCCTGATTTAGGAGGGGCCGGCGCGTTCGCGCCGGGGGGTGGTTACGAGACCCCAGCTCCCAATCCCTAATCCCTAGTGGGATGCGGCGGAAGCTATGACGTCGGTAAATCGGAAATGTGGTGCCAGGTATTCGCGGGATCAGCCGCAGACATGAGCATCGCTTTCGGAAAACCGCGGAACGTAGTGCCGGTCCCCGTTCCCCTCCCGCTTCACAAGACGTGTTTCTAACCATCGAGTTAGGTTTTTGGAACAAACCGTTTGCACGTGGTGTCAGTTGGTATAGGAAGAACGGTATTGATGCATAGGGTGCTGGCTCCGGGAGGAACCTACCATGAGATTGCTCGATGCCAAACCACCCAAACCTCCTCGGAAAATAGGGCGCTACATTCTGATTCCTCTGGGCGTTGTGATTGTGGTTGGCATTGCCTTTATTGCTTTTCGTAATTTTCATGAGGAACGGGCCGTTTCACGATTTCTCACGACATTGGAGGCCGGGAATTACCGGGAAGCCTATCAGCTTTGGCAGCCAAGTCGCACGTACTCCTACGAGGATTTTCTGAACAATTGGGGTGAGCGCGGCGACTATGGAAGAATTCGATCCTTTAGAATTGTGGGATCGCAATCGAGACGCAAGGCGAGCGTGATCGTCTTCGTTACCATCAACGATGAAACTCCTCCCTGCGAGTTTGTGGTTGACCGCAAAACCAAAGGACTGGCGTTTTCCCCGTTCTAAGGGCCAGATGGGCTATCAATGTAGCTCATGTTGGCTACAGACAGACGCGCCTTCTCAGCGGGGCACGGGCCGCGAGGTTTTGCCAGTACGAATCTATGTCCGGCCTCGTGGGACGCCTGGGTTCGTCTCGTGGCATCATCCAGGTTTATTGTCGTGGTCTGTCAGGCGACTGGTACGCCGTGCAGCCGGACGGCCGTTCGCTTACGCAGGTTGCCGTCGGGACGGAGTACAGGTCAACGCTGTGCAAGGCACAGGTACGAATCTGCATGCCCCGGTATTGTGACGCGAAGTGGGGACGACGTTCGTTACCTCGCAATGGCGTGGCGAGAGCGTAAGCAGGTGCAAAACCTTGGAGGTTCACGTTGCCTTTCGATGTTTGCAGGCTTAGTATGTGGGCATCGAGGCTGAGCGCGTCCAGTGACCAGCACTCAGATTTCTCAGACCAGTCGGAAACCGATCATCCATGAGATGCGCATGTTGGATTCCTTTCGCGATCGCGTGTGTGCTTTGGTCGCCAGGGGTGCTGCGGGCTCAGCACGACCAACCCTGCGATACTCCTGTGCGATTCGAGGAAGTTATATTTTCGTGCATCATGAACCCTCTGGTGGTTAACCGCATCCGGGGGAACGCCGTAATCCAGCATTCGAACGGTAACGAAGAGCCCATCAAAGACCCGCACTATACCTGCATGAGTCTCTACACTGCCGAAACTCGCACTGTTGTGGGAAGTACGACCATCAACGAAAAGGGGTGGTTTGATTTTGGCGCAGTTTCGCCAGGAAACTATCGACTACTCGTAAGAACTGTGGGCTTTGAAGTTGGAAATATACCTGTCAGAATCACGCGTTCTCCTTTCCATAAGCGGCGGATCGTTGTTCAGTTTCGGGTTGGACAGATCGACGTGACCTCATGCGCTCGGTATGACCGGAGGTGACATCGAGTCTACCGGGCTTGATGGCCTTATCGCATTCCGAAGGTCTCTGGGGGCGCGAACTTCACGGAGCACATTCGTCATCCAGCCTCGCGCGTCAGGTTGGTCTTGGGCCGTGCGGAGCCGCTCCGACGCTCTCGCCGCAGGAGCAGCCGCTCGGATCGACGTTGATAGACGACGTGGGGCGGCGTAAGATCGTGGCAGAAATGGAGGGGACGGGTCACTGGCATGAAAAAATTCGGTGTCGCTGTCTTCCAAGTACTTGCGGCACTTTCGTTGGTTGCGCTGGTACTTTACCTGATACAGATTGGCATTGATGCAAGGTGGGTTTTAATCGGCAGCTTTACGGCCTTCTTCTTCGGATATGTTTGCTATCACACGCAGGATTTCTGGCACAACCCGAAGTATTGGGCCGTGTTGAGCGGGGGTTTTGGGCTTCATGTCATCGGAGTAATTCTGATTGAGAGAAATTGGCCCACGTTTCCGCTCGTCCACTATGGGGCGATTGGAACTGCGGAAGCCCTCGGTCTATTTGCCATAATTGTGATTGGGTTGGAGCATTGAAAACGGGCCATAACCGCGGGGAAAAAGGTGAACCGGGGAGAAAGGTGTCAGGATGAGAAGATGGGTGAAGGAATATTCTCTGTTGGCGACGGGGCCGCTCGGGAAGTGACCCCTCATCCGGCCCGCGACGGCTGGTGAGAACGCCGGTCGCGGGCCACCTTCTCCCCTCGGAGAAGGAAAACACAGTCTTTGCGCGCCTGCGCGCGTAATCGGCTTTCTCTCTCCCCGGGAGACAGCGGTGGGTTTCGTTAGGTCGCCACTTTGGGCTGAATCAACAACCCCCTGAGCAAGGTAGCGCGAACCTGATTTTGAGGTCCGCGGCTTTTCGTTATTGTGTGGGGAAGACCGGCGCACAGCGGGACCGCGCTACTTGCTCCACCGCTTTCTCAAAAAACGGAACCACACCCCTCTTTCCTTTTTATCGTCCTCCGGGGGCTTCGGAGGGGATTTGCCATCCCAATTGTCATATTCGATCGTCGCGCCCAAGCTGAAGGCGTAAAGCTGGTGCTTTACGATTGCCTCGATGGCCTCAATGCTCCAGGCGGGATGAGTCTCCGTGGCATCCCAATGACCCCCGCCCGGTGCTTCCCCCCCTGCGACGAAGCGGAATGATGGCGCATCGAACTGCTCCCGGATCAGCTTCTCCCGGCTCGGATTGCGAAACTTGAAACTTCCCTTACCGTCTTTGACAGTGATGATGCAGTGCATGCGGCTCTTATCCAATACATACTCTCCTCCGCCGGGGCCGTGGAGGATCTTCTCCGTTTCTTTCCTCCCGGGCGGCCGGATGTCGTAGACTTTGACGCGCATCGCCTGACCCTCCGGTATCACGGAAAATGAAAAGTGGACCTCGACGCTTTTTCCCATCTCCCGGATCACCTGCCGAAAGGGGATGGCGCGGAGGCAGCGCAGTTCAGCTTTCTCCACGATTCTTAACATTGAAACATAAGCCGCGTCATCAACATTTATAAGCGAAATACCGTGGACGGGAGAAGAGCCGCAGAGGACCCCCAAACCGCGGACCTGTGCGGCTCTTCCTCGTGCGCTCACGTGAACCAGCAGCCGGACGCGAAGGCGGTGACGAGTGGCTGGAGAACCGGGGTACGGGACTCGGGATACGGGATGCGGGAGCAAATCCAGGGCACGGGAAGTGCGGTGACTAGCGGTGAGTGACGAGTCGACAGCCCGAGCCCCATGTCCCGTTTCCCGTCCTTGGCCCCCTCGCAGTGCCCCCGACACTCCCCCACTTCGTTTATCGGCGGAAATGTGGAGAAGGATGAAGGAATATTCTTTGTTTGCGGCGAGGCCGCTCGGGAAGTGACCCCTCATCCGGCCCGCGACGGCTGGTGAGAGCGCCCGTCGCGGTCCACCTTCTCCCCTCGGAGAAGGAAAGCACAGTTTTCACGCGCCTCCGGTGCGTTACGCCGAGCTCCCGCCTGCCCGCTTACCGCGACAGGCCCGCGAGTGTTACAACGCGAATCGCTTGCCGAGGAATTGAAGCTCCTGGCCGCTCTGGGAAAGTTCGAGTTGAGGAATCTGCGGGGAAACCGCGAACACCCACCAGACCGGGGTTTTCGGAAGCTCCACCGTTGCCGCCAGCGTCAGTTGGCCGCGCGAGCCCGGGAGCCGGTCGATATTCCGATCGGAGAGCTTGACCTGCGGGGAGGTGAACCACAGGTCGACGTCGGGCAGGTGCACGAGCATCCAGCCGTCGCTGCTCCACCAGGCGGCATCGGGGTGGCCATGCCAGTGATAAGTAACGCTTTGGAGTGACTCGGCGGCGATCTGGTCGCAAACCACCACTCCCGCCGTTCCCACCTGCCACACATTGCGCACCACGGAGCGCACACCCGCCGAGGCAGGATAACAGGCGGCCAGCTCAATCTGCGCGCGCGCCCCGTCCACCGTCTTCTCCAACCGCAGCAGGCGCGGCTGCTTGCGGTCCTGGGCGGCGCCGTTGATGACGGGGCAATTGTGCGCCGCCGGGCCCACGGTAAAGTCGCGTTCGGCGTCCTGCACATACTGCTGGTAGCCCGGGTCGCAGATGAGCCAGCGCCCCCGCGTTCCGATAACGAGCGTTCCATTGTCTTTCTGAATGTGGCCCAGGGGCGAGTTGCTGCAAGACATCGCTACGGCCAGGTCTTCCTTCTCCCCGCCGCTGCGCAACACCACCGCGTAGTGCGCATTCACGGCGCCCGCTGCCGGCGGCGCGGGCTTGAGGTCATCGGCAATGGGCCGGAGCGCTCCCAGCGCGTCGGCGCGAACCCATTCGGCCGGCCAGCCGCGGAGCAGCCAGGCGCGCACGGGGTGCGGCTGGAGCGAGGCGAGTTTGGCCTGGGCGGAAAAGTGGAACGGCATCTCGCGCGGCTCCACGTCACTGAGTTCGGCAACCTGCCCGACCGCACCGGGCGCCCCCAGCAGCGCGCTCTCATCCAGGTAATCGTTGAAGCGCGGATGTTCCAGGATTTCCCGCCGCGCGTCGGCTGGAGCCACCGTCAACCAGTCGGCGATGAAGTCCAAAGCGTAGCCGTCGTAGCCGACGCCTTCCGCATGGCCCCCGGTTCGCAGGTCGAGAATGGCTCCGAAGATCGCGCGAATTTTTTCGTTCAGCCGTGCCGCGGCCGGATCCGCCGCCACCTGCGCCGCCAGCGCTGCGCCCACTATTCTGATTACCGCGACGTTGCCCAGCTTCTCGTGGGGCGCGGGCCGCCGCAACAGGTCCTGCTTCGACGCAAAGGAGCCAAAGTAAGCTTCCGCCTGTGGCACAACCTCCTGCACGTGGCGCCCGCACGCAGCTCGAACCTTTTCGCGCAAGGGTTCGCTGAGCCAGTGCCACTTGGTCCAGGCCGCCCAGAGAATCCTTCCGGCGTGCGCCGATTCCAGACTCGGCTCCGCCATTTGGCAATACTTCGGCCAGACGCTCAGTGCCTCAAGGTCGCGCGCGGCGTGGCTTGCGTACTTGTCCTCTTTGAACCATTCCGCCGCCCAACCCAGGGCATTCACGCGTTCCTCAAGTTCCCACAGCAGCCACGTGGCCCAGGGATAATCCGTAATAGTGGCGACAGGTACGGTGGGGGTCAGGAGACTTTCGAGGGGAAGCGGATAGGCCAGGCGCCGGCGTATGCGATAGTAATCCACTTCGAGACGGTTCTGGGCAACGCGCCACTCAGCACGGCGGCGAATTTCCACCTCAATATTTCTTCGATCCAATGGACTTTCGCCAGCGGCGTCGTGCTGGGGCGGCTTTGACCATGCCGCGCCAGGATAAAGCCCCCAAGCCACGCCGGCACGAGTCGTGGATCCGAGAAAATCTCTTCGTGAGGTTGATTGCTTCATCGATGTTAATAGAATCGCCCAGAGTGGGATTCCCGCCCTGGGTCGGGAAGGGTGCGGTGGGGCTCGCGCACTTCCCGGTGCTTCACGCTTTCCCCGCCGAACCGAACGCCCGGAGGATTTTCACCACTTCCGCCTTCACCGCTTCTCGCCCGGCCACCAGCAGGTCGTTTTCCCCGCCCATCCCCAGGAACGGATGGGGACTCATGGGAACATGATAATTTGTCAACTTTTCTGCAATCGCGGCAAGGTAGGCCTGCTTTAACACGGTTCCGAAGTTCACCTTGGCTACCCCGAGTTCAATGCAGCGCGGCGCCATTTCGAGAGGGATGCCCGTGCCTCCGTGCAGCACCAGGGGAATATCCACGGCCGCGTGAACTCTGGCCAGCGCATCAAAATCGAGGGCCTTTTTGCCCGAAGTGAGAATATGGACATTACCCACGGCGATTCCCAGCGCATCAACGTGCGTCGCGTCGACAAAGGCTCGCGCGGCCTCCGGGTCGGTGGGCTGCGCCTCCGATCCTTCCGACCCATCCGCCAGGTGCCCCACTTGCGCCTCTACCGACACACCTTTGGCGCGCGCCATTTCTTCGACTTTCTTGACGAGTGGCAGGTATTCCACCTTCGGCAGGAATTCATTCTCTACCATGACGGCATCGAAACCCAAAGCGATCCCGTGCTCGATTTGAGTCAGGCTATCGGATTCATTCAGGAGAAACGATACGGGAACTTTGGCCCGGCCGAGGGCGGCGCGGAGGGAGGCGTAGTAACTAAGCTGCTCCATCGTCTTTTGTCCCGACCGCAACAGAAAACCACCGTTGAAACCGGCTATGACCGGCGACCTCTCCGCTTCTGCCGCTTCCACCACAGCCTGAAGCGATTCCAAACTCCATGATTCGCAGTAGCACGCGGCGTATCCCCGCCGGCGCGCATCGCCCAGCATTTCCTTCATCGAGACAAGAGGCATTTCTCTCCTTTTTCCATTCCCGTGTCACTCCGCCGTTTGCACGCCCCCGGTAGGCTGATGAAAAAACCGCCGGGCGCGAGGTGGCGGCGGGCTTAATTCGCTAACGATTTCAACGCACAATGGCGGCGTAAAGCTGCCGCTGCGCGCTTCTTCATCAATCTGTCAGGCAGGTCACATTGTAAGCTAAATCCGTTACCACTGCATGGCGCTGTCGCTCGCCCGGCCGAAGCTTCCTGCGGGGGGCGCAACCGCTGGCCAGCTCGTATTGAAATGATGTCGGCCGGAAAGCAACCTCCTTGCACGACAGGCGAGCCTGGTGGTACCTGGCGGCAAGTCTCGCGGAAGGCGTAAGTCGCCCTCCCCGGCCGTTCTGGAAAATCCAACCGTTCAACCTGGGATTGACAATTTCCCAGGTAATAAGCTCCGATCAATTATGGCCGCCAACGTGCAGAGGTTTTCCGCGAGGCGAGTAAGGTAGCTCAATGAATGTGCTGTTGGTAGCCTATACGCAAATCGTGAATGTCGGCTACCTCACCATCCATATTCGACATGATCAATGGTTTCTCTGTTATTCGGCTTGACCGCATTCCCTTTTGGCTGTGCGTGACTCTCTTCGGGGCCGCACCCGCAATCCAAGGATAAATCTTTATGCAACCAGGAATAGCGCCCGGGACTTCCGTGATCTTATCAGTAACCCTCTGTATACTAACCATTTCTTACCGTGGGTGCTTACGGCACCCCTGTTCTTGCCCGACACCATTGCCGCAACGGTTCCGTTTGCGCAAGTTCGGACTCTCTCGGCATCCCTCCATCGCCAAACCGTATGCACCATTCCTTTCACTAAACTGCAAAAACTCACTGAAAGCGGAGTGTAAGTCTGAACCTATCCGGACGCGGCAGCGGTGGGCGGATCGGCCTACCCTCCTTGAATCCCCACTTAATTCTGCATCATACCCGCTCATCATCCATTCTCCGATCTCCTCTCACTGCTCCGCCCACCGCTATTGCGCCTGGACACTTTGCATTTCCCCGTCATCAACCACCA
>JARLGN010000206.1 GCA_031292775.1 Acidobacteriota bacterium
GCTGAAGCGGCGGTCGAGAATCTCCATTTGGATCGTTGCGGAAGGGGCCATCACCGGGCCGCGCGGAGGTTCGAGCCTTCCCCAATGCGCCTGCCGCACCAGGGTTCCGAGGGGGTCGAAATCCCCGAAGAAAATATCCTTCAGGTGCAGGGTCAATTGGCCGGCAAGGTTATCCGTTAACTCTTCGCGCGCCAAGCCGTGCGTCTGAAAGCTTCCCGATGCGTTCAGCGTGCCCCGTATTTCATGCAAACGGGCAGGAAGATGAGGCGTTAGGGACCGCAACGGAACTGCCATAAGTGACGCTTTGGCGGATAGAACGGGCGGCGAGTTCGTGAAATCAACAGCGCCTTCCGCGTCGCCACGGCCGCCTTCGGCGCGAAAGTTCGCCGTCCTCATCCGAAGCCCGCGGCCGGCGACTTCAAAATCTCCTTGGAAGTCTGTCAGCGTCACGCCACGATAGCTCAAGGCAGGGGTGGAAAATCTACCCTCGGCATTCAGGCTTCCGAAGATTTGTGAGGCAGCGTCGCGCCGCGCCGCGAACGAAGCCAGCCCGGGCAGGCGTGCCAGCAGGGGCAGGGGGCGGCGTAATCCCAACGCGGCAAACCAAAGCGCGCCTTCCTCCAGCCTCAAACTGTTCGCGCGCAGGTCAAACTTCCACGGATTGATCCGCGGGCCGTTATGGACCAACCTGGCGTTGAATACGCTTGTCCCCATAACCGCCACCACCGGGTCGGCGGTGATTTGATCGTCATTAATTTGCAAGCTCGCATGAGGAATGTTGAGCGGCTCGGTGAGCCCCGGGATCAACAGACGGGCGGAACGCATATTCACCCGCGCGGTCAATACTGGACGCGCCGGCGGCCAGGCAGAGCCGGCCAGATGAAGCGTGCCAGTCGTGGAACCTGTAGCGTCTATCCCTTGAAAAGCGTGGACCCCCAGTCCGCGCCCGAAAGTCACAAGGTCCCGCAGCGGAACGCCCCTGGCCGCAACCTGCACCTCATACCACGATTCAGGATCACCGCGGTCAATAGTGCCCAGTGCCGACAACGTCACGCGCGGCGCCAGGGTGATTTGCACCGGAGCCAGCACCGCCCCGTCGTTGTTAACGCGCACAGCAATCTCCGACACCGGAAACGCCCCTGATGGCGTCTCCAAACTCACCTCGTGCGCGCCTACGAAACCACCGTACTGCCGTTTCTTCCAGGGGCCCCGAATGGAGAGCATCCCATCAATCCTGCCCTTGACATTCCAGGCGCCAGGGTTCGGCCACAGGTGGCGAACGACTGCCAGCACATCTTCCAGCCGCGAACGTTCCAGCGCCACGACCAAATCCAGTTGCGGGTCCGATTGCACTTTGTCCACTGAACCGGATATATGCAGATGGGAGTCAGCAAAGGAAGCTTCCAGGTTCTCTAATTGGAGGCGTCCACTTTCGCGGAAAAATCGGGCATGATAGCGGAGGGTCATGGGCATGGAATCGGACGGCGGGAGCGCCTCCCACCGTTGAAGTTGTGCCAGGTGAGTTTCACCCTCCACCGTGAGGTCAGGCAAGGATCCGGTAAGGTAAACGTCGGAATCCATCACTCCATAAATTTGGGGATTAATGCCGGTAATGACAGGGATCCAATCATAAAGCAAGGCGCCCTGGGTGCGCAGCCGGGCTTCAATGGGCCCGCCCAAGTCGCCCCCTGGTGTCCAAGTACCACTGGCCTCTACCGGACCCGGGGTGGGAGTCGAAAGGTCGGAGCGCACCGGACTGGCAGTCACCTGGAATTGCACGCGCCGCTTGGCGGGATTCAATTGCAAACGCGCCTGGACGTCGGTAAAGGCAAAAGGCTTCTTGTTGGGGCCCACCTGGAAATTAATCCGGGCATCATCGACAGTCAGGTCCAATTGCTCCGCCGTAGCCAAAAGCTTGCCATCGGTAACGGGCCCCGGCGGCGCAGTCACACCGCTTTGCCGCAGGAGTTTTTCCACGTTCCACTGCCCGGCCGAGTTCATAACAATGTTAAAGCTCGGATGATCCAGATGGAGGCGGGCAAAGTCCATGCGCGAGCGCCAGAGGCTGTGCCAGCGAAGATCGCAATCAATGCGGTCGACCCGGGCAAAAGGCTCAGGGCCGAAGTCAGGATCTTCGGCGACTTCCGCATATTCAATGGAGAATCCGGGGCGCGGTATCAGACGGAATGACACTGCCCCGAACTTGACCGGCCGGTGCAGCACTTGCTCAAGACCTGCCTGGATTCGGCGGCGATAACGTTCGGCACTTAAATAGGAGGGAACGATCCAAGCCGCCAATCCCAGGAGCAGGAGGGCGATGGTAAAGTTGCGAACGCGTCGGCGATTACGGGAGGGCATCAGCGTACAAAGTTGAGCGTGCGCCGCCAGCGCGTCTTGGTCGGGAAATGGATAATCAGATCCACGACCTGCGAGATGCGGTCGCTGAGAGAGTTATGAGTGTATTCGTCGCGAGGCGTCTCAAAAGACCAATAGATTAACAACGGACGGCCACTGACCACGCTGCGGGAAACGAAGCCCCAAAAGCGGCTGTCCCAGCTTTGCTCGCGGTTGTCACCCATCACGAAAAATTTCTCCGGCGGCACGATCAGTTCACCATTTTTGACTGCGCCTACTATTTCCGCGTCCCAGGATGACGTGGCCCCTGACAAGTATTCGGAATCCGTTGGCGGAAAGTCGTCTCCGGGGCGAAGTTCGTCAGCGAACTCGGGGTCGTGGCGAACGTAGGGTTCGTTCTGGAGTTTCCCATTCACGAAAACCTGCCGGTGGAAGATGCGAATGTGGTCACCGGGAACACCGATGACGCGCTTTACAAAGTGCTCGCCGGGTTCGGTCTGGTCGTCGGTGGGCGTGAACTTGAATACCACCACATCGCCGCGGCGCAAGTCCCGATAAGGCAGGAGGTGCGCCAGCACGCCGCCCTGAGGGGCGAACATAAACTTGTTGACCAGCAAGTGGTCTCCGATCAGAAGCGTATTCTCCATTGAGCCGGTTGGAATCTTGAACGCCTGGAGGACAAAGGTGGTGCCGAAGACCGCCAGGATGACGGTGACAACCAGGGACTCAAAGGTGTCGCGCGCCGACGACTTAGTGGTAGTTTCACCCATGCGTTTCGGTCTTACCCCCCCAACTTTTCCAGGATCGCCCGGGCGGCTTCCTGCTCGGCAACTTTCTTGCTGCCGCCACGCCCGCGAGCAATAAGATTGTCGCCTGCTCGAGCCTCCACCGTAAAGGTCTTTTGATGCTCGGGACCGGATTCCTCCACCACCCGATATTCGGCGGGAGCGGTTCTGTCCGCTTGCAAATGCTCCTGAAGGGCGGATTTGTAATCGATGGTGAACAGTTCGGCGGCCACTGCCCCCAGGTCCGCGGGCACGATGAAGTGGGCGATGAAATCGCGCGCTGTCTCGATGCCTCCATCTCGATAGAACGCCGCCACCACAGCCTCCAGCGCGTTCACCAACAGCGCGGGTTTTTCACGCCCGCCGGTTTTCTCCTCGCCTCTGCCCAGACGCAAATGCTGCCCCAGATTCAAACGGCTGGCCACAGTGTGTAAGTGCGGCGCCGCCACCAGACGCGAGCGCGCACGCGTCAACTTGCCCTCCTCCCAATCCGGAAAGGCATCCGCCAGAATCGTACTGACCACAAACGTCAACACCGCGTCGCCCAGGAACTCCATTTGCTCATTGTCGCGCGGCCGGTCGGCCGCCTCTTGCGCATACGAGGAATGGGTCAGAGCTTCCTGAAGGAATTGAGGGTTACGAAATTGATATCCGACCTCAGCCTGAAAACGGTCGGGATTATTATCTGTCATGCGTTTCGGGGGCCAATTCCTCTCGTTGCAGGCGGAGCGGTATTCGGACCCTGCCGTGCGGGTGATTAGCGGCGCCGGAAAGCCTGCCTCTATCTTTCCTCCGCCAAGGGCGTCTTATCCCCCCATGTCCGGACAACCGCGACGTTCAATCGCCGGGGGAAAACTGCACGGAAGGCCAACTTGTGATTCGCCAACCTGGAAGAGGCGCCACTCTTCCTGCGAAAGCGGCGCGGGACCCAAGCCACACGCTTACATGCGTGTGGCCACGCAAATTGCCTCGATCCGCGTCCGCATTGCCTGCTGTCTTGCAGGGACAAGCTACACCTGGACCGCGTTGGATGGGGACCCGATCATCCTCGCCGCAGTTCGAACTGCGCTCTGCTTAGCCCTTCAGTCTATTTCTTCGCTTTCTTCAAGAGCTCAATTTGCTGTTCGGCGTATTGTTTTACCGCGCCCTGCCCGATCTCGCTGGCTTTGGTGAAAGCCGCGATGGCCGCATCAGTTTCGCCCTGCAGACGGCAGGCTTCACCCAACCGATAGTAGACAGTGGGATCGGGGCGTTCAAGATTGGCAACTGCCAGCCGGTATTCCTTTTCCGACTTCGCCAGTTCTTCCTTATCCAGTCCCATCAGACCAAGCTGCGCACGGTCCAAATGGACCATCCCCATGTCGGAGTGGATCTCGGCAAGGTAACCATTCTTGCGCTTGGCAAACTGCTCGTCCGTCTCGCTTGCTTGTTTCTTCAGGTCGTCGATGGCGACGGTGGCGTCATGAACATAAGCCTCGGCCTTGGTGAGCACCTTTTCTTCGTCCGCCTGGTGCAGGGTAATATACTGCGGCGTGGGAATGGCATAAGCCAGCATCAGCAAGCTCATGACATTGTCTTTCTTCAGCGTCACGCTCCGCTCACCCAATTCCACTACCTTGGCAACATCGCCTTTCATCTCGTAAGCGTTGGCTTCAAACGCAAAGGCATAAGTGAGAACGTTGCTCTGGGGATGCTTCTGCGCAAAGGCCTCCGTCAGGGCGATAGCCTTGTCCGGGTCAAGTTCAGTTTGCAGAGCCTTAAATTCCGCGCTCTCCTCGGGCGAAATCATCACCATCCCAGACGCCTGTGTCGCCGCTTTGGCGGCATTCGCGCGTTCCTTGGGGCCGGCAGCGGTAATGGCCTGGATCAACTGGTCGGTAGCCTTGGCTTTGCGCAGTTTTTTTTCGATCTCAGCATCCATTTCAAATGCCACACCGCGCTTCTCGACATCCTTTTGGAGCGTGGCGGCTCCGGATTGTTTAAGTTCGCTGATAACTTCCTTATCGGTCATGGGGCCCTGCACTACCGTGGGCTCCATGCTCGGAGCCTGAGCAAAGAGCGCGCTTGAAAGCAGCAACGCCATCCCCAGTAAGAATGCAAATTTCATTTTCATGTTCTTTTTCGCTCTCCTAATAAGTTCCAACCGCACCATCATGTTTACGTGTTGAGCGTACAAGATAAATGATGCGACTGTCAACAAAGCCATTTACACCAGTACCAAATCATAACCATTGATTCGATGGGAGATCACAGGACCAATCTTCGTGGAATGGCGTGGCATGGTGGTGCCGCCGCGCGGCGTTGCAATACCGATATCCGTGTTTTCCTGGCAAACATTTTTGTGTACATGTCGAAAGGGAAAGGTCGAGAGCCCCCCGCACGCGTCCCGATGTCTCGGGACACCCTCCCCGATTTCCACGGTCCGATGGTCCGACACGATCGGACCTCAAATCGGACTCCCCTCGGTGAAGGTTGGAAAGATCGGGGGGGCACGCACGCGCGCTCAGAAAATTTCCCTCTCCGCAGGGGAGAGAGGGGACCGCAAGACGGGGGGTGAGGGGTCTCTTCGTCCGCACCGCGAATATTTGATTGCGGTTCCGCTGCGCTACGCCACTCGGGGTGATGGCCCATGACGGGCTGTTGCCTCCTTACTTGCGTGGGCCCCTGTCGGTGGCAGGGCTGCTTGCCATCAAGGGTGAGGACGCAGAGGCACGACGGCACTCTCCGGCGCAGCACTTTCTTGGTGGCAAAGGTCGTTGTCCCCAGCGAACGCTCAGGACAAGTGACAGGTTGCAACTGAGCCTTTAGGATTCGTTAGCCATTCGTGTCCCCACAACGGCATTGATCAAGTATGCATAGTGTGTCCAAATGACATATTGTCCTTAGGCCATATTTTTGCGAAAACAGCGTTCTTGCGAGGTGTATAATCCGCAACTTTACGAGACAGTGAATAGCCCAGTACTGAGTCGAGTCATTCAGTTGAACAAAGTATAAGTGAGGAATGCCA
>JARLGN010000207.1 GCA_031292775.1 Acidobacteriota bacterium
GGGCCGAAGGCCATTCAGCCTTACAGGTCCGCAATCACCTTATCATCCTTAACGGCCGGAATTTCAATGACCACGGTCATGCCGCCCAGGCGGGCGCGGTGCACGACTCCGGCGGCGAAGATGAGCACTCCTCCCTTGTCAAGCTTCAGGCGCTCGATGGGGGAGTTCACGTCGTTGCGGTATTCTGCTTCCAGCGGATGTTCGGAAAAGTAGATTTCGAGATGGTGGGGATGGTAGTGGGCGTCCTGCGGACCTTTTTCGTTGGCGAAGCAAAGCGCGAAAGGGCCGAGCGCTTCTTCGGCAAGCCCGGCGGCAAACTCGCGTGATTCACAGAGCTGATTGGGAACATTGTTCGAAGAGTGCCGCCAGTCAATGCCTTCCAAGGGCTGCTCGGGTTTCACCAGTCTGCCCGCAGCTTTGAGCTTCGCGATGAGCTCAGCCGCGAGGATTTCCGGCGCTACCACTTTTACGTCCTGGCGGGCGTTCTGTGCGAACTGCTCGTGCACTTCATCTAACGGTATGGCAAGGACTTTTCTCATCCGCCTCTGACGCGAACGCTGGATTCATCCACTATCCACAAACGTCCTTTCAGCGGTTCTCGCTTGAGGAGTTCCAGAATCCTCGGGGCGATTTCCATTAGACGCTGGCGGCTCTGGTTCTCCATGCGCAGCACAATTAAGCCGGGGTATCGATCAGGGGGATAAACTCGAATGTCGGCAAAACCCAAATCGAACGACAGGAGAGCACGGCCTTCGTCCCGACATTTGTCAACGATGACGGAGTCGCTCTTCCCGCGAAGCCCTTCGTCCCAGACGGTTACCGCGTCGTGGCCGTGCTCACAGAAGAACTCCGCCAAGTCCGGGTGGAGGTTCTCGTCCATTTTGAATTGCATCAGCCAACTCTTAGCGGAACAAACCGCTCCTTAGCCAATTCCGCAGCATAGGCGATGGCGGCTTGAATATCCTCTGCGGTTAGTCGATAGGCGGTTGCGATCTGTTCCGACGTCTCACCAGCCGCAAGGTTATCCAAGACCACTGACACCATCACGCGTGAACCGCTAATGCAAGCTTTGCCGTGACAAATGGTGGGATCAACGCTGATTCGGTCCTGCCAACTCATCGGGCACCTCAGTGAGATTCTAACACCATCGGCAAGCTCAGGTTTCAATGTTGCTTCGCCGCCAACTTGTTCAACACTTCACCGAGCTTCTTCAATTCATCCCCGTACCCCGCCCAATCGCCCTGACGCTGGAGTTGGATGGCGCGATCGTAGTGCTGGCTGGCCTCGTGGATCAACGCCTGGGCGTCAGGCGCAGCCACGACCGCCTTGACCCCGGGTGTTCCTGCGGCGGGGGTTGGCTGGCCGGGAGTTGAAGCGGGCCGTGCATCCGTCGTAGTTACGGTGCCGCCGAAAATCTTGGTCAGTGCGGCATCCAGCGTGGCTTCCATTACCACATGGTCCGAATAGGCTACCAGCACGCGCTGCAATTGCGGCAACGCGCTACCCGCTTCCGCGGATAAATAGAGCGGTTCGACATAGAGAACGGAATTAAGCACTGGGGTCACCAGCAGAGTGCCGCGAATCACCTTTGATCCGCCCTGCCCCCACAAGGTCAATTGTTGCGAGATTGCCGGGTCCTGATCGATGCGCGACTCGATTTGCTGGGGACCGTAGATGAGCTTTTGTTTGGGGAACGTAAACACCAGCACTTTGCCGTAATTGGGATCGTCGCAGCGCGCCGCCATCCAGGCAATCATGTTGTCTTTGCGCGCGGGAGTGAACGGCGCCATCAGGATGAACTCTTCGCGCGTTCCCACTTCCGCCAGTTTCATGATGTTGTAGTACGGAGTCATGGCCGTGCCGGGGCCTCCCGCCGCGCTCTGGGCCACACGCCACAAATCCTCCTTGTTATAGAACACGCGCGGATCGGTCATGTGGAACAAGGCGTACATATTCGCCTGAACGGAAAACATCTCCTCGGGATAGCGGATGTGGGCGCGCAGATCCTTGGGCATTTCGGACAGCGGATGGAACACTCCCGGGAGCATCTGCGCGTAGGTTTGGATGAAGGGGTCTTCCGAATCGCTGATATAAAACCGCACCTCGCCGGAATAGGCATTGATGGTGGCCTTGACGGAGTTCCGGATGTAATTATCCCCTTTGGGACCGGGTTCCGAATACGGGTAGAGCGTCGAGCTGGTGTAGCCGTCGAGCATCCAGAACAATGCTCCCTTGTCATCAATGACCATGTAAGGATCGTGGTCATAGTGGATGAACGGAGTAAGGCGCCCAACGCGCTCGAGGACTTGGCGGTATATCATCAAGCGGCTATCCGGTTGAATGTCCGAGGAAAACAGAATGTTCTTTTCGCCAAAATTCAGCGCAAACAGCAGGCGCCGCCAGAACCCTTGAACAGGGATGCCGCCGGAGCCCTGGTAGTTGGTGTAAACGTCCTTGTCTCCCTGGGGGTAATCGAATTCCTGCGCACGTGTCTTGACAAAACAGTAATCGCTGCCCATTTCTCCAAAGTAGATTTCCGGCCGGGTCACCTTTAAGGAAACGTTGGATACGGGGGGAAGGTCCTTGATGAAAAGAACCGGCAGTCCTTCACTGGTGAATTCATTCACCGGCCCCATGCACAAGCCGTAGCCGTGGGTATAGGTAAGATATTCGTTGATCCAATTCCGTCCCGGCAGGTGCTCCGGATTAAGTTCACGGGGCGAAAGCGAGACCTGGCGGTAGGTGCCGTCGATCCAATAGCGATCATTATCAATGTGCACGAAATCGTAGTAGGTGCGGATTTCCTGCAATTGCGCAAAGGTGGTCAGCAGCGGGTTGTGGTCCCACAGCCGGACGTTGCGGAAGGTCGACTGGTTCTGGCGGATGTCGTCAAGCGTCAAGTCCTCCACGGCGGAGAAGCTGCGCTCCTCAAAGCGATCGAGCGCATAGGCCTTGCGGGTGAATTCAATGGTGTTGGCAATAAAGGGCCGCTCTTTATCGATCTCGTTGGGGGCCACGATGAATCGCTGCAAGATCTCCGGGTAGATTGCTCCACCCAAAATGGCCACCACAAGTAGCCCGCCAATGGCGAAGAGCGGGGTGCGGATATCCCGCTTGCCGGCGCGCAGGAAGAAAACGATGGCCGTCACAATCGAAAGGGTCAGCAGAATTCGCAGCACGGGCAGAGTGGCATGAACATCCGTGTACCCCGCGCCGAATACCATCCCTCGCGGCGAATAGAGAAGATCAAACATGCCCAGGCGAATGCGGTAGGCA
>JARLGN010000208.1 GCA_031292775.1 Acidobacteriota bacterium
AAATTCGGCGTCGACGTCAAAATCGGCTGGCTGCCGGACTCCTTTGGCTTCAACTGGAATTTGCCCCAAATCTACCGTAAGTGCGGCATCAACTATTTCGTAACGCACAAACTGAAATGGCAGGTCGAACGCAACGATCCCCCGGTTCCCTTCCCTTATCACCTCTTCTGGTGGGAAGGCCCGGATGGTTCGCGGGTACTGGCCTTTCATACCGTGGGTGACTACTCCCAGCCGGTAAAACCCGAGCAGATGCTGGATTACCTGAAGACCCTGGAGGCCACGCATGATGTGGATAAACTCCTGATCCTGTACGGCAAAGGCGACCATGGCGGTGGGCCCATGCCCGACATGATGAACCGCGCCGTGACGCTGATGCACGACCCCAACTTCCCCACTGTCCGCTTCACCAAAGCGCTGGATTACTTCCACGAAATCGAAGAGCTGCCGCAGAGCAAGAAATTCCCGGTGGTGGATGATGAACTCTACGTCAAGACTCATCGCGGGACTTTTACCACCGACTCGCAGGTAAAACGCGACAATCGCCGGTGCGAAGAACTGCTGATGAACGCGGAGAAATTCTCCTTGCTCGCCTCGCAATTCGGCCAGGCCTACCCCCAGGACCACTTGCAGGATTTATGGGAGAAGGTACTCTTCGGACAAGTCCACGACAATATTGACGGCTCGGCTGCTGCGGAAGTCTATCGTGATGCGGCGACTGACTACGGCGACATCAAAGATGCAGGCGGCAAAGTACTAAATTCAGCTCTCGCCACCATAGCCAAAAATGTGAACACTTTGGGCGAGGGGCGCGCCGTCCTGATCTTCAACTCCTTGCCGTGGGAAAGGGCTGGCATCGTTTCCCTGGATGCGAGTTACTTCGCCGGGCTTAAGAATTTCAAGATCGTTGACACTGCCGCGAACTCCGTCCCCTACCAGATCGAGGAGGAAGCCGGAACAACCAAGGCAATGTTCATCGCCGAAAAGATCCCGGGAATGGGGTACAAGGAATATCGCGTCGTTGCCGGCAAGGAGCAGCCCAAGTTTTCGACCGATCTCTCGGTCTCCGGGCTAACGCTGGCAAATAGCCAAATCCAAGTCGTCATTGACCCCGACTCCGGCAACCTGAAGTCATTGAAGAAGATTGGAATGGAGGCAAACTTCCTGCGTGACGACAACCCCGGAGCGGCGCTGGAAGTCTGGGAAGACAAGCCCGCCAAGGCGCCGGGCGGCGAGTCGGCGTGGAACATCAATCTTGGTGCGAACAATAAATTGGATAAAGCGGAGAGCATCAAGGTTGTTGAAACCGGTCCCATCCGCACCGTCGTGCAAGTGAAAAAATCTTTCGGCAATTCCACTTTCGTGGAGAACATCATTCTTTACAGCCACGCCGATCGCGTGGATTTCGAACTCAGCGTCGACTGGCACGAGAAGTACCGTTTTGCCAAGGTCGCCTTCCCCGTCAATCTCAAGAGCGTGTACGCGACTTACGAGATTCCCTATGGCGCCATTCAACGGTTCGATTACACCTTGAAGGAGGATCCGGGAATTCGCCTGGCGGCGCCTCCGCGGGCGTGGGAAATTGCCGATCGCACCAAATTCGAAGTGGCGGGGCAGCGCTGGGCGGACGTGAGCAATCAGGCCGGGGATTACGGCGTCACTCTGCTCAACGATTCGAAGTACGGGTTTTCGTACCAGGAGAACACGCTGCGCATGAGCCTGATCCGCGGTCCGCGCCGCGGGTACGCCAATATGCCCGATACATGGTCAGATCAGTCCGACGACCCCATTGTGGGCATCCACCACATCAAATACGCACTGGTACCCCATAATGGCTCATGGCAGGTTGTCAACGCAACGCGGCGCGGCGCAGAGTTCAACGAACCCTTGTTGGTCAAGTCGCAACCCTCCCATGCCGGGGCGCTTACAACTGCCTATGGTGTGCTCGACATCGGCACATCAACTGTCACCGTGGAATCCGTTAAGAAGGCCGAAGACGGCAACGAGTACATTGTTCGTCTTTATGAGACTGCGGACAAACCCGCGACCGCAGTCCTTAATTTCGCGCGAACTCCCCGAAGTGCTCGTGAAACTGACATGATGGAATGGGATAAGTTCGTGCCCTCGACAGCATTTGCGATTAAAGGAACAAAAGTAATTGTGCCGGTAAAACCATTTGAGATAAAGACCATTCGGGTGGGGTTCTGAAGAGCAGTTGGCGGAAGGCAGCAACCGTGAGCTGCGCGAGCGGTAACCTGACGTAGTGCGGGGCAGCTTGCCACGTAATATGAAATTCGAATTCCATGCCGGGCAAAGGAAGAAATCATGAACGCTCTACTATCGCGCCGAAGCTTGCTAAAGACTGCGGGCGCAACCGCCCTTCTGAGCACCACTTCTCCAGGACGTGACATGCCGGTTTTGCGCCAGGAGGACACAGAAACACCCAAGCTTTGCCTCGACATTAACGGCAAGGTCGAGGCCGGTCATTTGGATGAGGCGGGCATGCGCCGCGTGAAGCAATTGGGGGTAAACCATGTGGCTGCGGGAGGGCCGGAGATCCCTTGGGATGAGAGCCAAATCCGTACCCTGGTGGACTTCCTAAAATCGGGGGGCCTGACCTTGGGCAACCTGATGATATCGGGTTTTACCAACACGCTTTATGGAAGGCCCGGCCGCGACGCGGAAATTCAGAAGATTCAACACTCCATTCAGGTAGCGGGAGCGGTAGGCGTGCCGGTGGTGGAATACAACTTCTACGCACACCGGCTGGTGGAAGGCTACTACGCGCAGCCTGGAAGAGCGGGTGCGGGCATGACGACATTTGATTACAGTCGGGTCAAGAACCTGCCGCCGCTTCCGGAGGAGGGCACGCATAACCTTGAGGAAATGTGGAAAAACATCACTTACTTCCTCAAAGCCGTCGTTCCCGTGGCCGAGCAGTCAGGAGTCAGGCTGGCACTTCATCCCAACGATCCTCCCGCCCCCCTCAGCCGCGGGTCGGAACAAATCATGGGAACTCTTGCCGGGTGGAAACGCCTGATTGAGATTGTTCCCAGCAAATCGAACGGAATTACGTATGATTGCGGCGTAACGCGCGAATTAGGGGAAGATCCGGTGGAAGTTTGCCGGTACTTTGGAAGCCGAGATCGAATCAATCACGTTCACTTTCGCAACGTCCGCGTGGAAATACCGCGCGAGAAATACACGGAAGTCTTTCTGGATGAAGGCCAAGTGGATATGTTCGCCGTGATGAAGGAGCTTGTCCATCAAAAGTACCCGCGGCTGATTTACCCGGAGCACCCCCGGGGGCTTGATGCTGATCGTGATATCACCGGCGTCAAGTCCCACTATCCGGGTGGCGGATCCTATATAGGCTATGCTTACAACATAGCCTATACACGGGCCATGTTGCAGGCCGCCTTGTCCTCGTAACACGCTGCTGGCGCATCATTTAACTTTGCCCCCGGCATTGCCAGGAGCCCGCTCCGCATGGCCTACGGGCGCGTTGAGACCGGCATTGCCCACCTGCGTTCCTGCCACCTCTCCCCCGCGCAACCCTGTGACACCAACAGACTTGCAGCAAGACGCTTGAAATAATTACGGCCAGACTGTAAACTGCAAATGGTCCATTTTTTTCCTGCAAGGTGTTTACCGGCCGGGATTGGATTAGGGCGGGGCTTGATTAGAACCTCCAGATCGTAAATACATGAGGTTGGAAATGATTGCTGAAGGAAAACACTTGCCCGGGCCCTCCCAAGCAACCCTTCCATCCATTGTACCGTCGCAGAATGGGGTGGACGTGTGCGCGCAACGAGATTGCTCATAATCGCCACAGAGTGGAGAACATTGCAGGTTGAGTGGTCGTTTTAAATCTAAGATCCACTCACACGGAGAGCACGAGCACTTCATGAGACAACGCAACCAGGCTGAATCAGTTCCGCAACAGCGAGCGCAAAGGCTTACCTACGCTGAAGTCCGCTTTGACGAAAACCTCCAGGATGTCATCCAGCGATCCGTGGATCATCTGCTGTCCCTGCAGACCCCGGAAGGATACTGGGTAGGAGAACTCGAAGCCGACACCACCCTGGAATCGGATTACATTTTTTTTCTCACAGTTTTGGGAAAATTGGACAATCGCAGATGCATCAAGCTGGCAAATTATATTCGCCGCCGGCAGCTTCCGGATGGTGGATGGAATATTTACATCGGCGGCCCGTCGGAGCTCAACGCCACCGTCAAAGCGTACGTCGCACTCAAACTGGCCGGCGACTCCCCTACCGCTCCGCACATGGCCCGGGCCCGCTGCCAGATACATGAGTTGGGCGGGGTTGAGGCCACAAATTCTTACACGCGTCTTTACTTGGCTTTGGGAGGCGTTCTCCCCTGGTCTTACGTCCCGGCAATACCACCCGAGCTGATTCTGTTACCGTCCTGGTTCTTCCTGAATATTTATTCCATGTCGTCCTGGACGCGGGCCATCGTGGTCCCCCTGATGCTCTTATATGGCGGCAAACCACAATGGGACCTGCCGCCGAATTCCGGAGTGGAGGAACTCTTTCGTGACGCCTCCGGGCGAATTCCCGCTTTTGAGTGGGATCGCCGCCTGGTGAGCTGGCGCAACTTCTTCCTGGTTCTGGACCGTCTCTTTAAGTTGCATGAGAAACTGCCTTGGAAGCCCCTCCGCAAGCGAGCGCTCCGCCGTGCCAAGCAGTGGCTCCTTGAGCACTTGGAGCGATCGGAGGGTCTGGGGGCGATCTATCCCGCCATGGTCAATTCGGTTTTTGCCCTGCGCGCCATGGGGTATTCCATCGATGATCCTCTCACGGCACGTGAAATTGGGCATCTCGCGGACTTTGAGATTGAAGATGGTGATACCCTGCGCATGCAGCCCTGTGTGTCCCCCATTTGGGATACCGCCCTGGCCATGTTCTCCCTTCAGGAGGCCGGATTGCCCGCTGACCACCCGGCGTTGGTCAAAGCCGCCAGTTGGCTGCTCGACAATCAGGTACTGGGCGGCGGCGATTGGCAAATAAACAATCCCGGCGTCGAACCCGGTGGATGGGCATTTGAGTTTCGCAATGACTTCTACCCCGACGTGGATGACACCGGTTTCGTCTTGATGGCCCTTCAGCGCGTCGCCTATCCGGATCCTGCCCGCCTTGAACAAGCCTTGCGCCGTGGCACCGCCTGGGTGCTCAGCATGCAAAACCGCGACGGCGGGTGGGGAGCGTTTGACCGCGACAACGATTCCACTTTTTTAACCCGCGTTCCCTTTGCTGATCACAATGCCATGATCGACCCCTCCACTGGCGACGTAACCGCCCGCGTTCTGGAATATCTAGGCAGAAGCAGGTGGCCCGCCTCCGATCCCAGAATTCGGCGCGCCGTAGAATTTCTTCGCCGGGATCAAACGGTTGAAGGTCCTTGGTATGGCCGGTGGGGAGTCAACTACATTTATGGAACCAGTGGGGCTTTGCGCGCGCTGGAAACGCTGGACCTGCATAGAGAACCGGGATGCCAGCGGGCAGCCGCATGGCTCCGCGCCGTGCAAAATCCGGATGGGGGCTTTGGCGAATCCTGCGCCTCCTACGACGATCCGGAGTTGAAAGCGCGGGGCCAGAGCACAGCTTCACAAACTGCCTGGGGACTGATCGGCTTGCTGGCGGCCGGGGAAATCTCTGAGCCCGCCGTGAAGCAGTCCGTGAGCTACCTTTTGGATCAACAGCGGGAGAACGGAACGTGGGCAGAGGCGGCTATTACCGGCACTGGCTTCCCCCGGGTCTTCTATCTCAAGTACCACTACTATCGGAATGTGTTCCCGCTCTATGCCTTGTCACGGTACCGGAATATGTTGGAAGGGACGCCGGAGTTTGAGGTTCTGCGATTCAGACCGGATGAGTTCCCGCCCACGAATGGAAACAGGAGGAGTAAATGAGGTTTCCGCTAGGCATGACCACGAAGTTGAGCAAGTACATCGCCGGCAAGAGGATGCGGGGAGTGGAGAAGTTCCCCCTGGTAATGATGCTGGAACCCCTGCACGCCTGCAACCTGACGTGCACGGGTTGCGGGCGCATCCGTGAATACAAGGAAACCATCAAAGATCAGATCACGGTGGAACAGTGCTTAAAGGCTGTGGACGAATGCGGATCTCCCATTGTTTCCATTTGCGGCGGCGAACCCATGATCTACCGCCCGTTGGCACAACTGGTTACGGAAATTCTGAATCGTGGCAAACATATTTACCTTTGCACCAACGGCATGTTCATCAAGAAGCGCTTGAATGAGTTCAAACCAAGCTCAAGTTTCTTCTTCAATGTCCACTTGGACGGCATGGAGGCAACACACGATCTTTGTGTGGAGCGCAAGGGAGTGTTCCGGCAGGCAATCGATGGCATCCGAGCCGCCAAGGACGCCGGCTTTATGGTTTGCACCAATACCACGATTTACAAGCAAACCGATTTGAACGAAATCGCTGAACTCTTTGAGTATCTGAAAGAATTTGGGGTGGACGGACACACCATCGCACCCAGCTACTCCTATGCGGCGGTGCAGGTCAAAGAGATATTCATGTCGCGCCAGGAGATTCACGAAAAATTCCGCCAGGCGACTCAGATCCTCGAGAAATACGCCCTGATGACTTCTCCAATTTACCTCGACTACCTTAAAGGCGAACGCGAAGACATGCAGTGCACCGCTTGGGGAAATCCCACGTACAATCCACGGGGGTGGAAGTCGCCGTGTTATCTGATCACCGATGGCCATCACGAGACGTTCAAGGATTTCCTTGAGAAAACAAACTGGGAAAAGTACGGGCGCGGGCGCGACCCACGTTGCGAACACTGCATGGTACACGTGGGATATGAGCCCTCCGCAGTGCTCGGGGCGAATCGAAAACTACGCGATACCTGGAGACTGCTGAAGTGGCAACTCTCCGGAGGGAATAATGGTCGCGGTCGGGCGAACGGCAAAGAGACAGATAAATGCTCTCCCTTATTACCGGCGCAAACGGATTCATCGGAAGCCACCTAACGCGCTTTTTAGTGGACCAGGGTGAGCGGGTTCGGGTTCTGGTTCGCCGACAAAGTGACGTACGCTCTATCGAGGGACTTCCGGTAGAGTATGCGTACGCGGATTTGCGGAAAGCCGATTCCCTTGCCGCCCCCATGCGGGATGTGCAACGCGTTTATCACGTCGCCGCCGACTACCGGCTTTGGTCGGCCAATCCCCAGGAAATATACGACAGCAACGTCACGGGCACGCACAACGTGCTCATTGCGGCCCGCCAGGCGGGAGTTGATCGGTTTATTTACACCAGCAGCGTTGGAACGCTGGTCCCCCCTCACGCCACGAGATTGCCGGACGAACAAACCATCCTGCATCTAAAAGACATGATCGGCCATTACAAGCGGTCGAAACTCCTGGCAGAGGAAGAAGCCCTGGAAGCCGCCCACCAGGGCCAATCCGTGGTCGTTGTAAATCCCACCACACCTGTGGGCCCGGGCGACTGGAAACCGACGCCCACCGGCCGCATCATTCTGGACTTTCTCAACGGGAAGATTCCAGCTTACGTTGATACCGGGCTGAACTTCGTTTCCGTGGAGGATGTGGCGCGGGGACATTGGCTGGCGGCAGAACACGGTAAGGTGGGTGACAGATACATTCTGGGCGATCGTAATCTAACCCTCAAACAAATGCTCCAAATTCTTGCTGATCTTAGCGGCCGGCCCATGCCACGCCTGCGTTTACCCCATGCTGTGCCGTTTCTGGCCTCGCTGGCAGACGAACTGGCGTGGCGGCTCTTCGGACGCAGCCCGCGCATTCCCATGGAAGGAGTGCGCATGGCCCGGCACAAAATGTTTGTGGATAGTTCCAAAGCCGTAAGCGTCCTGGGGTTTAAGCCTTCCCCAATAGAAGCTGCCCTGGAGCGCGCCATTCGCTGGTACAGTGAAAATGGTTACGTAAAGAATCCTCTCCACGGACCCGCAGCGCACGAATGCGCAGCCTAAATATGGTGAATAAGATACTGGTCGCGTACGCCATGAAGGAGGAGTTTGCTCCGTGGCGGCGCATGCGCCGGTTCCGCAGGATTTCAACCTCGACGTGCCCTGTTTGGATGACCGCTTTTGGAACCACCGAGGTGTATGTGGCGCTTGCCGGAGCGGGCGCTCCTGACGCTTGCTGCTTCGATGGTTTAACCAAGCAATTCACGCCTTCTTTGGGAATCGTGACCGGGGTGGCCGCCGGCCTCAAACCGGAGTGGCGTCCCGGAGACCTGCTGGTGGCCCAATCCGTGCGCAGTCCTGACAGCGAGGTTCGGCTCGCAGGCGATCCCCGCCTCATTGATCTCGCCGTCCAATGCGGAGCCAAACCGGCGGCAGCCATGATTACGCTGCCGCGCATTGCCCGCACCTGCGCGGAAAAGCTCCGCCTTGCACCTTGGGGGGATGCGGCGGACATGGAGAGCTTACCTCTTATGAAGATGTGGTCCGCTCGCGGAATTCCCAGCCTCGCTCTGCGCGTCATTCTGGACCCCGTGGAACAGCCCATGACTTGCGATTTCGAAGCCGCCATGGACGCGCATGGACAGGTTCAGATCACACGCATCCTTGCCCAATTGGCGCGCCATCCCCAACTGCTTCCGGACTTTCTCCATGTGGCGCGTGAAAGCAGCCGCGTTCTGAGAATTCTGGCACGCTTCATGGATCAGTTCTTTGAACTCCTTGATCGTCAATCTTCCGCCGCCACCAACCACATGCAATCGAGCGTTTCGTGAACCAATAGGCCCTACTGGCGGCTTGGCAGTAAGATTGACTGGTCCTGGCGGGATATGGCCCATCTCAGCGTCCAGAACTTGACATAGGGAGCCTTTAAGATGGTTCGAATTTGGTACGCCTCACTCAT
>JARLGN010000209.1 GCA_031292775.1 Acidobacteriota bacterium
CTGCGTATTCCATCCGCCCCAACTCAGGGCCCGTGTTATTCGTCCCAAAAGAGAATTTCACCCCCGCGTTTTTAGCGCGCTGAATGAACGCCGGACTGGGCAGCCGGTAGCGGTTGTTGATCTCAATCGCCACGTCGTTGGCTTTGGCGGCTTCGATGACGCGCTGCATCCGTTGCGGTGTCCACAGGCGATCATAATCGTGCGCGATTGGCTCTGGCAAGAACGTGGGATTCGCATGGATGTCAATGGGTTCATGATTGAGGATGCCGACGATGCGGTTGACCAGCATCTCCATGAACTTCTCGGGGTCGGAAATCTCACCCATCTCTTCCGGAATCCACAAACGCCGGCGCTTGCCGTTGTCATCGGTAAAGGTCATACAGTCGGTAAAGATGTAGTCAAACTTGGCAATCGTTTCCCGTGAAAAGAGGGTCACCCATTCGCGGCCTTCCCCCTGCAATCCCACGAAGCAGGGCTGGCCTTTCATGCTGGCCAGGAAATCCAGCACGCCGGCGTCATTGGTGATGGGAAACTTCAGCCCGCCGTTGACGGCAATTCCGTACATGATTCCCAGGCGGCGCGAGTTGGCAAGCGCTTCCTCCAGCGTCAGACCACCCTTCAGGTGGGTGTGACAATCCAACACCGGGAAGCCCTGTTGATTCATTTGCAGCAATTGGCGGTAAACATCATCCACCTGCGGGAGTTGCTCCGCGGGCGTACGCAGGTCATCCGGCAGGGGCTTTACCACCAGATTGCGAAAATACACTTTGGATTCAGGGCCGCAACATTCCAGCGCAAAAGTGCCGCGGCCGAGCGCCGACGCTGATCCCACGGGCGGGTTGGGTTCGACGTAATCAACAACCAAAGTGTCGTTCACCCAAACTTGCACCTGCTTGTCGCGTACTTGAACACGTAACCGGAACCAATCGTTATCCTTCACCATGGACTTGTAAATATTCCGGATGCCGAAGAGTGAGCCGGTCTTGCGGATCTCGCTCCCCTCAACCCTGCCCAGACCGGAATTGTTGATTTGGATCTTGAAGCCGGAATTGGCCGGACCGTGGGATTGAAATTGCGTGTGAAAACTGATGCTGGAACATGATCCCAGGCGCGTCAGCACCTCGGTTTTCAACTCGAAATTCTTGAAGTTCCCGTTCTTCGCGCTGCCGGTATAAAAGAGGTGCGCGCGGGGTCCGGATGCCACAATGTTCCCGTCCGCCACTTGGAACGAGTGGCGGTGCTCGCCAGCTTTCCAACCGTCAAAAGAGTGGCCGTTGAAGAGGGGAGTGCCTTCGTTGTCGTCGCTGCGCAAGGCGGCAGGCAAGACGAGGAATGAAGCCAAAAGATTGCGCCGGGAAATTGGAGCCATCGGACCATCCTTTCAGTGCTGCGGGTCGCGGCCTGCAAGTATAAACTTTTGCACTCCAGAGGCCAAATGCCGGCCTTGTCCAAATAGCGATTTGAGCAGCACAATCCCGGGCCTTCTCCCCTCGCCCATTTGGGGGAGAGGAGCCGGGGATGAGGGGGTTGAATAGGGAACACTGAGCTTAAGTGAGCAGCATTACAGCTACTCCCTATACCGCTTAAAGAGCAGCGCGGCGTTGGTGCCGCCGAAGCCGAAGGAGTTCGAGAGTGCATATTCCACCTCGGCCTTGCGCGCGTGGTTGGGCACGTAGTCGAGGTCGCAATCCGGATCGGGGTTATCCAAATTCATGGTGGGAGGAATGATCTGATCGTGCAAGATCATGGTGGTAATGCCGGCTTCGAGTCCACCCGCGCCGCCGAGTAAGTGGCCGGTCATGGACTTCGTAGAACTAATGGGAATCTTATACGCGTGGTCGCCGAAGGCCTTCTTGATGGCCATGGTTTCCAGTCGATCGTTGTAAGGCGTCGAGGTGCCGTGGGCGTTGATGTAGCTGACTTGTTCGGGAGCGATCCCGGCATCGTCCAGCGTGGCCCGCATGGCACGCACCGCGCCATCGGCGGTCTCATCCGGCGCCGTAATATGGAAGGCGTCACCTGACATGCCGTAACCGACCACTTCCCCCAGAATCGTCGCGCCGCGCTTTACCGCGAAGTCCAACCCTTCCAGGACCAGCATGCCCGAGCCTTCGCCAATCACGAAGCCGTCGCGCTCCTTATCGAATGGGCGGCTGGCTTTTTCCGGGTCATTATTGCGCATGGAAAGGGCGCGCATGGCGGCAAATCCGCCCACCCCCATGGGTGTAATGGCAGCCTCCGTGCCGCCGCAGATCATCACGTCGGCGGCGCCACGCTGGATCAATTTGAAGGAATCGCCCACCGCATGGGCGCTGGAAGAGCAGGCGGTGCAAGTGGCGGAGTTGGGCCCCTTGGCGCCATAGCGAATGGAGACGTGCCCGGAAGCAAGGTTGACGATGGACGCAGGAATGAAGAAGGGGGATATCCGGCGCGGGCCGCCCTGCATCAGCGCCGTGTGCTCGCGCTCAATGACATCGAACCCGCCGATCCCCGAGCCGATATACACGCCCACGCGTTCCGCGATGTCAGGCGTAATCTGCAACTGCGACTGCTTCATGGCCTGCTGCGAGGCGGCGAGGGCATAAATGATGAAATTGCCCATCTTTTTCAGTTCTTTCTTCTCGATGAACTGAAATGGGTCAAACCCCTTGACCTCAGCCGCAATCGTTACGGCAAAGCCAGTGGTATCAAAATGGGTAATGGGTGCCACGCCACTCTTGCCGGCCAAAAGACTCCGCCACGACTCCGCCGTGTCGAGGCCGACGGCGGTAAGCAACCCCACCCCGGTTACGACGACTCTCCGGTTCAAGCAATTCTCCTCCTGTGGAGACCTGCCCTTCGCTGGTCAGTTACTTTTTGATGTGGCCTTGAATGTAATCAATGGCGTCTTTGACGGTGGTGATCTTCTCCGCGTC
>JARLGN010000210.1 GCA_031292775.1 Acidobacteriota bacterium
ACACGCAGAACACGCCCCGTCAAGCCTTTTTGGGGGAATGCGAAAATAGGAAGGCATCAGGACAGCGCGGCCGAAACGCCGAGAGAGGCGTGCTTATTGGTTCATGCCTGACTGGTGGATTTGTCCATTCCGAAGCTGCTGGGCGCATGGTAGTGGCGTGATTTGGAAGTGGCACGGGCGGCCGAAGCTGAGAAAAAATGACTATATTCGCGCAGAGACGCAGGGGCGCAGAGATTCACAAGATGTAAGCGCTCTATTTCCTTTCGGCCTCTGCGGCTCCGCGTCTCTGCGCGAGGTTGTTTTGCTCTTTCCGGGATTCTTTCACTGCTTCTCCCGCCCGTGAACCGTCACGACCAAGACCTGTCCCGATGCATTTGATCGGGATGGCCGTGGCACCGCAACAGATCATTTTCCGCCTGTGACCTTAATAGACCCCAGGCAGTACCGCCGGTGCCCGTCGTCGTTCGCAAGGGGAAGGGCGAGTACGGGTTCGCCCGTTGCAGTTCCCACTGAGATGTAAAGATCGTACACGCCGGGTTTCAAAATGTGAGCCGGGGGCAGCGTAAAAGTGAGTAGCGGCTTATCGTTTTCCTCCGTTCCCGTCCCCAGTTCCTTCCGGGAAATGATCATTGCCTGATCCGGCAGACCTACGGGCAATTCGCGGACGTGGAAGTCCTGGTCCACAAAGACTCCAGCGATACCAGATTGTGCGTCCTTCAAGGTGATTGCCGGGTATCCGCCTGGCAGGCAGGGGGCCACGCCGGCATTCCTCCAACCGTAACCAATTGCCATGGTGTCCGCGGCGGGAACCTCCGACGGCCATGATGCCTCGACCAGTTGCAGCCGGTAACCGAGGCGCAAATTAATACGATTTATAAGGTCGCGGTTGGCGGTTAGGAATTCCCGCGGATACCAGTGTACCGTTGCGTAGCTGGCGTGATAATCCTCTATGGCTTGCAACAATAGGTGTCCGTCTCCCCATGCGCCGCGATTTTTCGACAGCCCGTAGTGCTCGGATTCGAGAATCACCGGAAGGCGCGGCCAGAAGTTATAAGCAAGAAAGGCATGATAGTAAGCCTGTGCGCCCGGGTCGACCAAAATGCTGTCGTCCCTTAAACTCAGTCCCTGGTCGCGCGCATATCCGAGTGCCTCGATGCCGCGGCCCTGGATCATAAAGTCGTCGTTGGCAACAAGGAGGGTGTGCTTGAAGTGCTTCTTGTAGAGGTCAATGTGCCGACGGATGGCCTCAACCGAATAGGGTTTCCTGGTGGTGGCTACGGTGTGACCCTCGCCCCATACTCCAAACGATCCCACGTCAATAAATGCCACGCGCGGGTTGCCGTCATAGCGTGCCGCCGCCGCAGCCAGGAAGTGGTCCAACTTGTCGAGAAAAACGGCATCCTCAAAATCAGGCTCCCACATGGGGCCGTCAGGGGTAATTTCCCGCTGGCGGTTGAAGTGGTAGCCCTTGGCGCCGGCCCTTTCCACCCATTTGGGGGTGGCGTAGGGCTGTGACAGTTGGGGCTCCGAAGTGCAAAACCGGAAGGCGACGGTCTTGCCTGCTTCCACCCACTTCTGCATGGGTGTATCAACGATCGACCAATTGAATCCTCCTTCTTCGGGCTCGAGGTCGGACCAGTCCAGGCGCATATAAACGGAACTGACGCCGGGGAACTCGGGGACTGTATCCGATGGCGCCAGGTTCACCGTATAGTTTCCCAGATCATTGTCGTAATGGTGAAACATCCACCCCATTCCGGGATTGATCAGCGCCGCGCCGGTGTCCTGTGGGTGGACGATGACTCGAAGCCCTTGCGCACGGGCGAGGCCGATGGTCCAGACCAAAAGCAAAAAACCGCACGCGACGTTTCGCACGTTCTTCCTCATTGATTCTCCCTAAATGACTTGATCGTCTGTAGGATTACTCCGGTGGCGCCGAACGGCATTCGGCCATGGCACGCCTGTATTGCAATTCCGTAAATTCTTGTTCTTTTCGCAAACATTTTTGTGTCCTAGAAAGTGGAAGGTCGAGAGACGAGACCCCTCATCCGCTTCGTACCTCAGCACCTTCTCCCCTGGGAGAAGGTAGGTAATTAAACCGCCCTCTCCGAGGGGAGAGGGTGGCCGAGGGACGAGGTCGGGTGAGGGGTCTCTTCGTCCGTCCGCGAAGATTTGGTTGTGGCTCCGACGCGCTGCGCTACCTACTTCGGCGCCATTCCTTCTAAATTGTCGCAATCAGCGCCGCCAGCAATGCCGCCCGCTGCGGCAGTTCGCGGATGACGACGTGTTCGTTGCGGGCGTGGGCCCCGTCGCCGGTTCCTCCCAGGCCGTCGAGCGTGGGGATTCCCAAGGCCGCGGTAAAGTTGCCGTCGGAGCCGCCTCCGGTTGATGCCTCTTTAAGTTCCAATCCCATTTTGCTGCCCAACTCGCGCGCCTGGCGAAAGAGGGCGATCCCCATCTTCCGTTCCAGCGGGGGGCGGTTGACCCCGCCGGTTATTTCCAATTTGGCCGCGGGATTAATCGGGGACAGGGCGCGCATCTGCCTTTCAATCTTCTCGCGGTCGAGCGCCGTCGGCACGCGGACATCCACGCGCGCCACTGCAAACTCCGGAATGACATTTACGCGGGTGCCGCCCTGGATAACATCGATGTTCAGGGTCAGCCCCCGCTTGGGGCGCGCCAGCTTTTCGATGCGCAGGATCTGCCGGGCCAATTCGGAAATCGCATTAACCCCTGCCGAGGGATTGATTCCCGCATGAGCCGAACGGCCGCGAACTGTGACCTGAAACTCTCCCACGCCTTTGCGCGCGGTTTTCAGCGCCCCCTGCGCCGCGGCGGGCTCCAGCACCAGCACCGCGCGAGCGCCGCGTGCCTCCGCCAGCAACTCCTCGCGAAACGCGATGCTTGATACCTCCTCATCCGCATTCAGGAAAAACCGCACCGGGCCGGGAGG